>JADFYM010000069.1 GCA_015233035.1 Magnetococcales bacterium | reverse complement strand
AGGCCCGTGAGGAACACGATATCAACACGTTGGGGACTTTACCCCCAAAACCCCACCGGGGAGCGTGGCGGTCCCTGAATTCCTGCAAAAGTTGTGTGCACAGAGCAGCCCAGAGGGAGAGGGGAGAAAAAAGCCTGGCATCAATTGGATAGGGGAAAATGGCCTTGATCATCGTTTCGTCCGCGAACTCTCCTGGATGCCCGCCTTCGCGGGCATGACGGGGATGGATATGACACGAAATTCGCTCGTCATTCCCGCGAAGGCGGGAATCCAGGGTTCTGACTGGAATGGCCGAAACGGTGATCAAGGCCGGGAAAATCTACACTCGATAAGGGAGAACCGTCCCCCCCGTTTTATTGATTGTCGAGGTATGTTGTGTCGCGTTCGGGGCTTCGCCCCGGACCCCACCAGGGGCTTCGCCCCTGGACCCCACCAGGGGGATAATCCCCCTGGACCCCTGTGACTGTACCATATGCTTCGGCGTGAGATCCCACAAAACGGCACGGTTTAACCCACAAATCCCCCCGACTGACGCTCCCAAAGCCGGGCATACGGGCCATTCCGGGCAATGAGCAGATCATGCCGACCCTCCTCAATGATCCGTCCGTGCTCCAGATAGAGAATGCGATCCATACTGGTGAGAGTGGACAGTCGATGGGCAATGGCAATGACGGTGCGCCCCTGCATCAACCGCCACAACGTGGTTTGGATCACATGTTCTGTTTCCGAATCCAGCGAGGAGGTGGCTTCGTCGAGAATCAACACCGGCGCATCTTTCAGAAAGGCACGGGCAATGGCCACCCGTTGCCTTTCACCCCCGGACAGCCGCACCCCCTGTTCTCCCACAACGGTCTCATAACCCTGCGGGCGGCGGCGGATAAATTCGGCACAATGGGCACTGTGGGCCACCGCATCCCGTTGTTCAGGGGTAACGTCCCACCTGGCATAACAGATATTCTCGCCAATGCTGCGGTGAAACAAACCGGGCTGTTGGGGCACCTCGGCGATGGCATTGTTGAGCGATTCCAGCGTGACGTGGGCAATGTCCTGGCCATCAATCAGAATATGGCCCGCCTGGGGCACAAATTGACGCCGCAGCAATTTGACGAGCGTACTTTTGCCACCGCCCGAAGGGCCCACCAGCCCCACCCGCTCCCCCGGCTGGATTTCCAGATTGAGGCCAGCAAAGACGGCATGGCCATCACCATACCGAAAGGTCAGATCACACCATTGAAGGTGTCCCCCTCTGACCACCAGGGGCTTGGCATCGATCTGATTGGTGATCTCATGGGGACGACTGACCAGTTCCAGGGTGTTGGAGACGATACCCAGCAGTTCGTAAAACTCCAGCAGGCGTTGCGAAAGACCCCAGACATTGTTGAAGACAATGGTGGCGAGGGAAAAGACCAGCATGAACTCTCCTGCCGTCATGGTACCCGCCGTGACCCGATGGATCGCCATGGCCAACATGCCGATCTGGCACAGGAGCGTGGTGGAAAACAGCAGGGTGTGCACCAGGGTAAAAAAACCACGCACCCGGACGGAGGCCTGTTGTTCCCGGGTCAAACATTCGCCGATCATACGTCGTTCAAACAGATGACGACTGAAGGCGCGCACCAGTTCAATATTGGCGATGGTATCCACCATGCGTCCCATGGAATGGGCGGATTCGTTGGAAAATTCCTGGGAAAGTGTCCGGCACCGGCGGACAAAAAGGGTGGAAATACCCAAAAAACCGGCGGACCAGATGACCAGCAGAATGGCCATAAAGGGCGAACTCGGCCACAAAAGCAGCGTACCCTGGATCATGATCGTGAGAATGCGTACCACATCATGCAATAAAATATTGATCAGGGAGAGACAACTGTTGCCCGCCTGTTTGATCTTTTGGCCCAGACTGCCCGCAAAATTTTCCTGGAAATAACCGGGCGAGTGCCATATCAAATGGGAGAAGAGCGTATTCTGGACCAGAAACCGAAACCGGGGTGCCATATAGGTTTCGACCAGTTGATAGGCACGGTTGCACAACGAGGAGCCAAACCACAGGGCAGCCACCACAAAAAACCAATACCAGACCTCGTCGGGATCGCTTCCCTGATTGAGGTGGGTCATGGTATCAATCAAGTGGCGCAGAGAGGGTGCCTCATAGCCCATCAAGGCGATGGAGAGGGCCGCAATGACCATCATGAGCACGGCACGGCCCAAAAAACGGTGCCGCAGAAAAAACCATAAAAATGCCACCGCCGTCTTGGGGATGGGTTTGTCGGGATGGTTGATATCAAACAGCGTTTCCAAGGCGGGATCGGCCAAGGCCAAGTGTCCGTTGTCCAGCATGGCAACAGGGAGATGGGCAGGCGGGTGCCGGGCGGCGGTGGTCGGGGGACCACTCGGGGCGCGGGGTGGAATCGGTTGCAGGATGGTCATGCTGCGCTCCATCGCTTTGGCAGGGGCAGGGAAACAGAATCGCCGCGATTAATACCCCTTTTTGCCCAGAGAGTACAGGGTGTGTTGCGAGCCACACCCCGGAGGTCTGAACTCTATCAACCCAATATTACCCGGAAAAGGGTGCATCATGCCCAGAAAACCCGTCGTGCATCGGCCAAAACAGACCCAACCCGCTGCCATACAGCAACAGGCGTTCGCGCTCTATGCCGAGGGCAAACTCTCTGCGGTCCTCACCGTTGCCGGCCCCATCCTGGCGGGGCCCGCACCAGACCTTGCCCTGTTGAATCTGGCCGCCATGTGCTGCTGGCGGTTGGAGCAGCCGGAGCAGGCCCTGGCCTACTGGCAACAGGCCATTCGCATCCAGCCCCATTTTGCCGACGCCTACTATAATATGGGCAATTTTTTGACCGCACAAAAACGGTATCAGGAGGCGGAAGCCGCCTATCGGCAGGTGCTGCGCATTCAACCGGACGATGCGGGAGCCTGCAACAATTTGGGCAACCTGCTGCACCAATTGCAGCGTTTTACCGAGGCCGAAGCGGCCTACCGGGAGGCCCTGCGCCTCCAGCCCGGCTATGCCAAGGCTTCCAATAATTTGGGCGTTTCCCTGGCCGAACAGAAGCGATTCGCGGAGGCCGAAGCCGCTTATCGGCACGCCCTGCACTGCAATCCAGCCGACGCCGACACCCACAACAATTTGGGCAATCTGCTTAAAAAACAACAGCATTTTACCGAAGCCGAACAGGCCTACCGCACGGCATTGCGCCTGCAACCCCACTTTGCCAAGGCATACAACAATCTGGGCAACCTCCTGACTGCACAAAAACAGTATACAGAGGCCGAGGCCGCCTTTCGGCAGGCCTTGCACCTTCAGCCCCACTTTGCCGATGCCCACTATAATCTGGGGGTTTTGTTGACCCAGCAGCAGCGTTTTGCCGAGGCCGAAGCGGCCTATCGCGCCGCCCTGCGTCTGCAACCGGACTTTGGCGATGCCCTGGGAGCCGCCAACAAAGCCGCCCGGAAGCAGTGCCAATGGCACCATCTCGCGGAGCACGATGCGGAGATTCGCACCAGGCTCGCCCAAGGTGTCACCATGACACCGTTTTCACTGCTGCCGATTCCCTATGAAGACGGCCTGCTGCTGCGCCAGGCCAGCAGACGATATATCACGGCCCAGATTGACCCGATCCTGACCATGCCCCCGCTGGTGGATCCGCACCAGCACCCCCAGCGGGATCGGCTGCGCATAGGCTATTTGTCCGCCGATTTTCACGATCATGCCACCACCCACCTGCTGGCTGGCGTCCTGGAGCAACATGATCGCCAGCGGTTTGCCCTTTACGGCTACTCTTACGGACCCGACAAGTCGGATTCCTATCGCCAACGGGTTGTCGCCGCCTGCGATCTCTTCCGCAATCTGGAGCCTCTGGCTGACCCGGAGAGTGCCCGGCAGATTGCCGACGATGGGGTGGATATTCTCGTTGACCTGAAAGGGTATACACTGGACCATCGACCGGAGATCACGGCCCGTCGGCCTGCTCCGCTTCTGGTCAACTGGCTGGGCTATCCCGGTACGCTGGGCCATCCACGCCTGGCGGACTATCTGATCGGGGATCCCATGGTCTCGCCCCCCTCGTCGGCCGCCCAGTTCAGCGAGACATTGGCCCTGTTGCCCCATTGCTACCAACCCAACGATGATCGCCGACCGGTGCCCAAGTGCCCGACACGACAGGCGGCTGGCTTGCCGGAAGAGGGGTTTGTCTTTTGCAGCTTCAATCAAGGCTACAAAATGGGACCGGAGTGTTTTACCGTATGGTGTCGTCTGTTGCAGGCCGTTCCGGGCAGCCTTTTGTGGTTGCTGGAACCCATTCCAGAGGCCATGACCAACCTGCGCCGGGAGGCCGCCGCGCGGGGGGTGGATCCCGACCGACTGGTCTTTGCCCCCCGGCGACCCCTGCCCGAGCACCTGGCCCGGTTGGCCCTGGCCGATTTGGCCCTGGACACCTTTCCCTATACCTCGCATACCACGGGCAGTGACGCCCTGTGGTGCGGGGTGCCGTTGCTCACCCGGATGGGACACACGTTTGCCAGCCGGGTGGCCGCGAGCCTGTTGCAGGCCGTCGGCCTGCCGGAGCTGATCACGGAGAATGGGGAGGACTGTTTTGCCCTGGCCTTCGATTTGGCCACCCGGCCCGACCGGTTGCACGCGATCCGTGCCCGGTTGGCGGCGAACCGGACCACCCACCCCTTGTTTGCCACCGTACAATTTACGCGGGATCTGGAGCGGCTCTATGCGCGCATGTGGCAGGATCACAGCCAAGGCAGGCGAGAAATGATTGTGCTCAGCCGGAGTTGAGTATCCGTTTCGGCCACCAGGGGCTTTGCCCCTGGACCCCACCGGGAGGGATAATCCCCCCGGACCCCCTTGATCATGATTGAAAAAAAAGGGTGGAGGGGTCTGGGGAGGCGGTTCTCCGCCTCCCCAGCAAGAGCCACCAGAGTCATCTCGGCTCCTCAGTACGGCCCCGCATCGGCGCAAACGACCACCCATTGCGGAAAATTCCTGGTACTCGACCGTCTGACAGGTCATGATTGGAACGTGGGGGAATGGTTGCCGGAGATCTTTACTGTCGTGCTAGGGCAGAATGAGGACAACTGTCGGCTGCACAAGATCAACCTATTCGGGGTGATGGATATGTCGTTTTTTACACGTCTGCGGGAAGGGTTGAGCAAAACCCGCAAGACATTTACCAGTCGTTTGGATGCCCTGCTGACCGGCAAAAAGATAGATGCCGAGTTGATGGACGAGTTGGAGTCATTGTTGATTGTCTCCGACTTTGGTCTGGAGGCTGCCGGGCGTATCCTGACCGATGCGCGGGAACGCAGCCAAACCGCCAGCCGCGAGGATGCGGCCTTTTTCCGGGACACATTGAAAGATGTGATCTGGGAACGGTTGTCCTCGGCGCGTCAACCGTGGCAAATTGCCACGCACAAACCCCATGTGATTCTGGTCGTCGGGGTCAATGGTGTGGGCAAGACCACCACCATTGGCAAACTGGCAGCCCATTTTCATGGCGAGGGCAAAAAGGTGATGTTGGCCGCCGGGGATACCTTTCGGGCGGCGGCGGTGTCGCAGTTGGAAAAATGGGGCGAACGGACCCACTGTCCCGTCATCTCCCAGGGGCAAAATGCCGATAGTGCCTCGGTCGTCCACGATGCCTTCTCGGCGGCCACGGCCCGCAACATGGATATTTTGATCGCGGATACCGCCGGTCGTTTGCACACCAAAATCAATCTGATGGAAGAGTTGAAAAAGATCAGGCGGGTGCTGGGTCGCCAAAATCCGCAGGCTCCGCAGGATATATGGCTGGTGTTGGATGCCACCACCGGCCAAAATGCCATCCATCAGGTACGCCATTTCCATGAAGCACTGGGGTTGACCGGGTTGGTGATCACCAAACTGGATGGCACGGCCAAAGGGGGCGTTGTGGTGGGCATCAGCGAACAGTTCAATCTGCCGATCCGGTTTATCGGGGTGGGCGAAGGGGTGGACGATCTGAAACCGTTTGATCCTGATCTGTTTATTGATGCCTTGTTTGTTCAATAGACTGTATCCTGGGGGTGCTGAACCGCACTTGTTTCGGAATGCGTGATTGCCGGTCATCCCCGCGAAAGCGGGGATCCAGGTTTCGCAGGTACCACCTGGATTCCCGCCTGCGAGGGAATGACGTTTGAAAAACGACGCATCCCGATGTGGGCTCGGTTTAAACCATACCCTGTTTTTTTGTAAAAATGTTCAGGGAGGTCCAGGAGGGGATTATCCCCTCCTGGTGGGGGTGTGGGGGCAAAGCCCCCACCCTGTTTGATCCATGACCCGTCCGGCCGCACCCAGCGGGGCTTCGCCCCGGACCCCACCAGGGGCTTTGCCCCTGGACCCCACCAGGGGGATGATCCCCCTGGACCCGCATCTGTTTTTTGCAAGACTGCGGCGGTTTAAATATGATTATCCTGCGTGAGGAAGTGTCCTGTGTCGACTTGTGTGAAAATATGGCTCGGTTTTCTGGTTTGGTTGCTGGTGACACCCGCCATGGCGGGAGCCGTGGAAGAGGATACCGGCAAGAGAGCCTCGGAACTGTTTGCCATCCTGGAGAGTGGCGGCCCCATTGATGCCGTCCTGGACCGCAGTCGTTGGCCCAAACAGGATTTGCTTGTCTCTTATCTGGAATGGGAACTGCTGTTTCACCCGCGTTACAAGGCGACCACCGAGCGTTTGCTCGAGTTTTTGCACCGCTGGCCCGACCATGCGCAAGCGGATCGGGTCCAGGCGATGGTCGAATTGCGCACCACCCGCGACGGGACGGATGACGAGGTACTGGCCTGGTATGACCGTTCCCCACCCAAATCGCAACGGGCGCAACTGCGCTATCTGTATCTATTGTTGGAGAAAAAACGGTTCCAGGATGCCTTGCCGCTGTGGAAACCCCTCTACCTGGAAGGGGTGGCGTTTGCGGATGACATTCAGCGGCGCGTCAAACCGTTGGAAAGGCAACTGACGCTGGCGGAGCGCGAGATACGCGCCCGCAAGTTGCTCTTTTCCGGTCCGCAGCAGGCTTATGAGCAGGTGTTGGAGCAACTGCCTGCGGCACGCCAGGCCTATTTTCGCACCCTGGATGCCGCCCTGCATGGGCAGTCAAATTTTGAAAGTGTGCGCAGCCAGTTGCCTCCCGCCGAAGCCTCTGATCCTGAGATATGGGATGCACAGGCCAAATTTTTGCACCACACGAGTACACGTCAGAGCTTTACGGCCTTCATCCTGGGCAAAAACAGTATGCGGTTATCGCCCAAGCTGCGCCAAACGTTCCGTTTTCAGATAGGCCGGGATCTGTACAACGAGCACAAACTGGCGGCGGCGATTGCCGTGCTGCGGGCCAACATTCTGGAAGCGGGTGGCAAACTGCCGGATTCTTTGTGGCTGGCGGCCTGGAGTGCCTATTTGCAGGGGGATCGTCGTCAGGCCTTGGCCTGGTTTGGTCAACTGGCCCAGGAGGCTCCCCCCGGCTCCCTGCGCGCCCAGGGGGGGGTGTGGGCGGCCAAGCTGAGTGCCACGCCGGAAGAGAAGAACAAATGGCTCACCATGGCGGCCCAATATCCGGAAAGTTTTTACGGCTTGTTGGCCCAGGAACAGTTGACTGGCAGCATGCTGCTGCTGCCAACGGATCCCTATACGTGTCCCACCACCTGGGGCAGCGCGTTGGAGCCGCGCCTGGCGGATCTTCGCCTGTTGCAGACCATTGGCAAGAGTTATTATAACGGCCCGGAAATTCGCAAGTTGGCTGCCGAGCAGAGCTTGAGCCAGAATGATCAGTTGTGTCTGGCCAAAGAGTTGGGGGCGGCGGATCTGGCGGTGCAGTTGGCCAGCAGCTTGCGCAAAGGGAATGGCCCGATCTCTTTGAGTGGCCTGTATCCCCTGCCCGATTGGAAACCGTCGCGGGGCTGGGCGTTGGATCCGGCTCTGGTCTGGTCCATGACGCGACAGGAGAGTCTTTTTTTTCGGCGGGCGGAGTCTCCCACCAAGGCGTTTGGTTTGATGCAACTGATGCCGGAGACGGCGGCGGAGGAGTCCAATCGGATCGGTCTGCTGCCCGCCACGCGCCATCTGTTGCAATTTCCCGACTATAATCTCTCGGTGGGACAATCCTATCTGGCGCGCATGTTGCGGATGTTCGAGGGAGATTTGGTGCTGGCCGTGGCCTCGTACAATGCCGGGCCGGGCCGGGGTCTGTCATGGCGCGCCAACCGGGAACAGGAAGATCCCATCGATTTTATCGAAAGGATACCGTTTGCCGAAACCCGCGAGTATGTCAAGCGGGTATTGCACGGCTGGGCGGTCTATCGCATCCAACTGCACAGTCCGGCCTCCCTGGAGACCGTGTTGCGGGAGAAAAAGCCGGGATTGGCGATGTTTATGTTCAGCAAGGCGGAATAATGCGGGACAGAGGGTGGGTAGGAGAAAAAAATGGCTGAGCAAGATTCCGTCAATGGCCCTGTACGATTGCGACGCATTGAGATCACCAATTTCAAGGCGATTGATCATCTGGTACTGGAATTTCCTGAACCAAGGATGCCTCCTGACCCGGATGTATTCGCTATTGGGAGCAGCAACGGCATCGGAAAAACCTCCATACTGGAATCTTGTACTTTTTTGGCATTCGCCGCATTTAGTGCTGAAAGTTTTATAGAACGTCCAATATCTTTAGGATTGTTCATCAGGAATGGAGAAAAAGAATCGACCCTTAAAGGAACTTTCAGCGTAGAGAATGAGGAATACAGCATATCAGTTTCATTCCAGCGCAGAGGAATATGCAAAATAGATGGAGCCTTGCCTGGACTAGAAAGATTATCGTCCTGGCACACCAGAAATGATTTCGAGAAATTGCTCTCTTCCTTGTCAGGCGTGAATATTGAGCCGGTTATTTTTCCTAATTTTTTATATTTTAACAGCTATCGAAAAGTACAAGAAGGTAATCCAGCACTTGGCATGTTGACTGGTGGAGAAAGATCGGTTGCGCCGCAAACCGGTGGGGAAACGTCCAGCAGCACATTCAAATTGCAAATTTTACGTGCCATGATGGGCCAAGCCAATTTATTTGAGAATATTGACAATAAAAAATCGGCGGAGGCGTTGGTCAAACTGAATGGACTGGTCAAGCAGTATGCCGGTGGAACAATTGATAAATTGCGGCCATCTGCAAACAATACAGTTGAATTTCGCATATTACCCACCCCGGGTGGCGACTCTTTTTCATTTGATGGCCTCAGTTCAGGGCAAAAAGAGATTATATCAACGTTTTTTCTGATCTGGTATTACACCAACGACCGCCCCGGCATTGTCCTGATCGATGAACCGGAATTGCATTTGAATGCCGAATGGCATCGAGACTTTTTGCGACAAGTTTTCAAGTTGGCTCCAGCCAATCAATATATTTTTGCCACCCATTCAGAGGATGTGTTCGGCTCTGTCCCGGCGGATCGGCGCATTCTGCTGGTCCCCGATCAAAAGACGGATGCGGTTGCCAATAAAGGCAAGCCATGAGAGCGATTGTTCAAAACCCGAACAACGAATCGGTCAGACAATCCGCCCGGCATACGCTGTACGTCGAAGGGGCTGGCCAGAATGCCCTGGATCCTCTGGTGCTGGCTGCATTGTTGGGATCGAAAATCCAGATCAAAGCGATTGGCCCCGCCTATCATGTCCGCAGCGTGGCCGAGGCACTGTTTCGCCATCATCCCGATTCCTGTTTTTTGATGGATCGTGATCATCACACGGATGATGCGGTCGAATCAACATGGCGCAATTTTCCCGATCCCAATCAATCGAATCTGTTGATATGGCGCAAGAGGGAGATTGAAAATTATTTTCTGGACCCGGACTATCTGCGTAAATCATCATATTACAAGGAAAAAACCGGAGAACCGGAAAGGTCGATCCTGCATCATGCCAATGAAAGACTGTATCTGGATGCGGTCAACCATGTGATTGTCACCATTCGGGAGGAACAAAAACGGAATTGGATCGAATTGTTCAACAATCCCGGCGAATTCAGAACCGAAGCAAATGCCCGGCAACGATTGATGGAAGCCTCCGCTTTTGCAGCACGGATTGGCAATGTCACAGCATCCCTGGCATCCAATCGCCTGCAATCGCTCCTGGATGAGACGATCAAGGACTTTTCCGGTGGATCTATTCCCCTTCAGTTCGGGAAGGGATGTTGGCGTGACCGTCTGCGGGGGAAATCAATTCTTGCCAGCGTTGTACCAGCCTGCTTCAAGGTTGAAGGCAGACAAAAACAGACACTACAAGGAAAAGAACAACGGGAGGAAGTGGTAAAAGATCTGCTGCGCCGACCACTTGCCGAACAACCCGCCGACTTCCAGACATTGCATGGTCTGATCATGGCACGGCTGGAGCTGCCCCCCCTATAAATGCCGCGCCTGCCGGGCGGGCAGTGCCTGTTTTTCCCGCCTCTGCCGAACAGGCTGCTCAACCAGCCCGGCCCGCAAACAATCGGGGGGTTCGCGAAGCGCACCCCCCTGAAAATCGCTCGCCAACGCCGCCAATACCACCGCCGGTTCCCAGCCCAACCCCTCCGTCAAGCCGCGATAGAGCCAATCAAACTGATGCCGCAAAGCAATTTCATGGGTGCGACCAATGGCGGCAAAGAGCCAGTCACTCAAGGCCAGAAAGGCATAAAAAGGCTCCGGCTGTTGCCCAAGCAGACCACACACCTGCGGAAACCGACCGGAATTGCACAATAAATCCCAAAACCGGGCAAACCGTTTGAGACGGCGCAGGGTGGCAAAGTCGAGCAGATCATTGCACAACAGATCATACGGCGGATCCGGGTTGTAGACCATGCCAAAAGCCTGGGTATGCGCCTGGATCGGCGCGCCGCGCAGCCGTTTCAAGATGCCCACCTGAATTTCGTGGGGATTGAGTCGCGCCAATTGGTCAAAACCGGCGGCAAAACTGGCCAGACTCTCCCCCGGCAGACCGACGATCAGATCGGTATGCACGTGAACACCCGTCTGTGCCAGAATCCAACCCACATTGGCCATCGTCCTGGCGGGATCCCACCGCCGTTGAATGCGAGCCTGCACCTCCGCGTTGAAGGATTGAATACCGATTTCCACTTGCAAAGCCCCCGGCGGAAACTGTTGCATCACCGCCTGCAAAGCAGGCGACAACCGGTCCGGGACCATTTCCACGTGCAGAAACAGACCCAAATCCATCTGGCTCAGAAAAAATTCCAGGACAGCCACGCACGCCGTCTCGTCCAGATTGAAGGTGCGGTCGACAAATTTGAATTGGCGCGCCCCCCGATCCAACAGGTGTTGCATCGCCCGCAAAAAGCGGTCGAGCGGGATTGTGCGGACGGCATTGTCCAGGGAAGAGAGACAAAACGCACACCGATAGGGACACCCCCGCGACCGCTCCACATACAACAGACGGTTGGCCAAATCCGAATCGGCATATTCGTCATAGGGCAGGACGAGGGTGGAGAGATCGAGCGGCGTGGCCCGTTGTATCTTGGCGGGCGGTCGCTGACCCGCCAACAGCGTGCGGCAGAGGGTGTAAAACAGGTGCTCCCCCTCGCCGCAAATGACATAATCCGCTTCGTGAACAATGGGTTGTTCGTCGGTTTCAAAAGAGACTTCCGGGCCACCCAACACGATCACCAAATCGGGACGAATCCTTTTCAGCAAGCGTACCAACTGCGTACAGGCCTCCACATTCCAGAGATAAACCCCGATTCCCACAATACGGGGAGCCTGTTGCAGGAGGGTTTCCGCCAGTTCTTCCGGGACATCGCTGCATTCAAATTCCATCAGCAAGGCACGGGGACGCAACTCCGCCAGGTTGGCCAGGAGATAACGCAGGCCAAATGCGGTGTGGCGATAGCGGGCATTGAGGGTGGTCAGGAGAATATCAGGCATATTTTTTAATCATTTCCAAGGGAAATCTGGGGGGGATTGTCCCCACATACATCGCAAAAAGTCGTTCATATTTGCAGGGGTCCAGGGGGATTATCCCCCTGGTGGGGTCCAGGGGCAAAGCCCCTGGCGGGGCTCGGGGCAGAGCCCCGAATGGGGGCATCAACGGGCTGTGCATCAAAAAAGGACACCGTCGCAACAGGTTGGCGGTTCCCACCCCAGGGGGGTGTTTTTCCGGGGCTTCGCCCCAGACCCCATACCCTATGCACACATCTTTATGCTGATAAAAAATCAGAAGTATGTTGTGCAGTTATAGGGGTCCAGGGGGATAATCCCCCTGGACCCCTATAACTGCACAACATACTTCTGATTTTTTATCAGCATAAAGATGTGTGCATAGGGTGGGGACCCCACCGGGGGAGATAATCTCCCCCGGACCCCCATGATAATCACCATTTTTTGCGATGTGTATTATCCCCCTGCCGCAATCGCCTTTTCCAAAAACGCTTCCAGGCCACGCACGGGAGCCAAATCCCCACAAACAACCGGATACCGCGCGGCCATCCTGGTGCGTATCGTGTTGCGCCACACCGGATCCAGTGCCAAACGAACCGCAATGTTTACATATGATTCCGGCGTATCCGCGATCAACTCCTCCATCTCCATCTGGCGCAAAATGGCCAAGGTATGCCGCCCGCGCATGAATGGTCCCGGCAGAGTCACCACCGGCAAACCATCCTGGATCAACTCCAGGGTGCTGTTGAGACCAGACCATTCCGGGGTATCCAACAAAACATCCACCACCTGACGCATGGCCTGGAATTGGCTGGCATTCATGCGGGGCAACAACCGCACCTGTTGCGCGCCTGGCAGACTGGCCAGGGCAAACTGGTGCTGCAAACGGCGCATCAATTGGTCCGACACCGCATTTTGATAGCCAGCAAGAAAGAGAAACCGCGCCTGCGGCACTCTCCTGGCAATCTCCACCAGAAGACCATCATACTGTGGTAAATATTTTTGCGTACTCTGCGGACAAAAGAACACAATATCCGTCTCGGTCAGGCCCAGTTCCTGCCGGGTCCACCGTAGGGGTGACACAACCGGTGGCGTGTAGCAAATGGACAGATTGGGTAACCGCACCAACGATTCGGCATAATACGCTTCCGCGCCCGGAGCTTCCATGCGATCACTGCTCAGGAAATAGTCCATGGTGGACATGCCAGAGGTGAGCGGATGGCCAAAAGAGGTACACTGGATCGGAGCCAAACGCAAAGCGGCCAACTGCAAACTCTCCTGATCCATCCCCAGCCCCGGAAAAATCAACACATGGAGTTGATCCTCCCGCATCCGTTGACACCATTCGGCAAACGTGTGCCGGGCATGAAAATAATCAAAAGAGCGTTGGGCCACCTCGGTTTGCTCATCCCATTCGGTCCCAATATGGTAGCCGAACAAGATAAACCGACTCCGGTCCATCTGTTCCACCCACCCCTGGAGCGGAATTTTCCAGTTGGAGTGGTTGTAAAAATAACTGGAAGCAATACCGATCCGCCACTTGCCACCGGGTGCCGGGGGCGGCAACGCCGGGCGCACGGCCCATTCCGGGAAATGGTCCGCCATCAGGGTACACACCAGGCCACCATAACGCACTTGCAAGGCCAGATCATTCTGCCCCTGATAGGCCAGATAAAAATTTTGCATACTGCCCACGGCCTGCCAGGCATCCCGCAGACGACGGGCACGATTGGCCGCATACCAGGCAATCAACCCATCCAGGGCCCGGGTATAGGCCAGACGGGCTTGCTCGATTTCGGCAACAGAATCATACAGAAATGGAATGGTCACACACAACAGACACCAGCGCGCCTTGAATGAATCGGGATAACGGTCCAGGACGCATTGCAGCCAATGCTGTGCCTCTTCCCGCCGCATTTGTTCATGCATGAGATCGCCCAGATTATAATAGGCGTTGGCATAATCCGGCTGGAGACGGATGGCCTCCCGATAGGCCGCCTCCGCTTCCGCATACCGTTTCACCCCCTTCAACAATATACCCAGGTTGTTGTACGCATCCACATAATCCGGTTGCAGGCGAATGACCGTCCGATACGCCACCTCCGCTTCGTCGTAGCGTTTCAACTCCTGGAAAAGAATGCCCGCATTATAATGCGCATGGACATGCGCAGGCTGGCGGTCGAGGACCGCCCGGTAGGCCCATTCTGCTTCACTGAGCCGACGCAAGCCGTACAGGAGAATCCCAAAATTATAATAGGCATCGACATAATCCGGTTGCAGACGAATGGTTTCCCGGTAGGCCGCCTCGGCCTCCGCCGGACGCTGCAACCCGTGCAGGAGCGTGGCCAGATTATAGTGCGCATCGGCATAGTCCGGTTTGAGGCGAAGGGCGGCCCGGTACGCCGTTTCTGCCTCATGGTGACGATGCAGCCCCTGCATGAGAACGCCGATGTTATAATGCACATCGACACAATCCGGTTCGAGGTGCAGCACGGCACGCCAATAGTGTTCGGCCAGTTCTGTCCTGGCCGCCATTTTGGCCGCTGCACCCGCCACGTTGAGCAGGAGTGCGGCGGCTATTTTCCTGCCACCCGCCGCTTCCACCAAAGTCAACACGGCCTCGTAGCGGCCCGCCTGATACAGGGCGACGGCCTCGGCAAACAGCGCGGCGGTTTCTGTCCCCACCGGCGGTTCGGATGGGGAGACGTCAGGACAGGCAGGCGACGACATGGTATATTCTCCCGGCAGCAAACGACACAATGATTTTCTGTTGAGGGAACCGCCCCACCAACCCAGAGGCATGATATCAGGAAAAAAGGCCAAAAAGAAAGCCGACCTTCATCCCCATGGCACCCGCTGACACCCCATTTTGTCACTTCCCATTCGATCCGGGAGGCATTACCATGGGCAAAGATTTGCTGTTTAAAGATATTTATGGAAATGCCACGCATGAACTCTAAACCCATCTCCTATGACGAAATACCTTACGAATCAAAACCATTGGAACAGAGCCGTCCCGCCCACCTGTATGCCATAGGATGTCTGTTTGGGATGCAACCACCCGATTTCCGTCGAGCCAGGGTGTTGGAGATCGGGTGTGCGTCCGGGGTCAATCTGTTGCCCATGGCCGCACTCCATCCCCAGGCCTCCTTTCTCGGCATCGATCTCTCCCGCAAGCAAATCGAGACCGGTCAACATTTTTTGACAGAACTCGGCCTGACCAATGTGACCTTGCGCCAGGTCTCGATTGCCGACCTGGCAGAAGAGCCGTTCGACTATATTATTTGCCACGGTGTCCTGTCGTGGGTCGATGCAACGGTCCAGCAGGCCATCTTGCACAAGACCAGTCGACTGCTGACCGAAAATGGCATCGCCTACATCTCGTACAACACCCTGCCGGGCTGGAACATGGTGCGCTCCCTGCGGGAAATGATGCAATTCCACACCCAGAACATGGCCGATCCCACGCTCAAAGCCGCGCAGGCCCACATGCTGCTCACCTTTTTGCGCGACAATGCCGCCTTTGACATTCAGTCCCCCTACCGTCAGTTGTTGAGCGGCGAAATCGACCTGCTTGCCGGCAAATCGGCCAGATATCTTTTGCATGATCATTTGGAATATCACAATATTCCACTCTATTTTCATCAATTCAACGAGATGGCCAATCGGGTGGGCCTGCAATATCTGGGCGAGGCCCAATTGCCTGCCATGTTCATGAGCCACTTCACCCCGGAGGCCCAACATCTCCTCGGCGCGACGGACAATATTGGCCTGCGGGAACAGTATATGGATTTTCTGACCAATCGACGCTTTCGCATGACCCTGCTGTGCCGTGACCACATCGCCCTCCAGCACCATCTGACGCCACACGCCCTGGCGGGTTTTTATCTGCAAAGCCTGATGCAGCCCGCCCCCGCCCACCCCGACGATGCCCCCGGTCTCTCTGCATTCAGTACCCCACAGGGAGCGCGCATCCTGACCGCCCATCCGGTGACCATCGCGGTATTGACGGAAATGGCCGACCGCAAACGATACCCCTTCCGGTTGCCCGAACTCATCACCCGCGTCTGCCAACGTTGGCCGGAATGGACCAGTCAGGAGGTGACGACCAATCTGCAAGAATGGTCTTTGTCCTTGTTATCCAACGGGGGATTGGTATTGAATGCGGACGCCCCTCCTTATGTCGCATCGGTATCCGCCCAGCCCGAAGCCTGGTTTTTCGCCCGCGCACAAGCCCGCCACCAGGATTGGGTCACCTCGATGCGCCATGAACCAACCCCCCTCACCCCCTTCGCCGCCAAACTCCTCCCCCTCCTGGATGGCACCCGTACCAGGGCGGATCTGCTGGCCCTGCTCCCGCTACAGATCAACGAGGAAGAGTTCCCGGTCGAGCACCCGGCACAACCGGCGACCGACCCATCCACACACCAAGCGCGCCTCCACACCCTGCTCGCACAACAACTCGACGACTTCGCCCAAAATGCCTTGCTGGTCCGTTGAAGCCGCAGCCACCGGAACAGGGCAGAAAAGTCAAAAAAGGCCCGCCAATGGCCGGGACCAACAGAAACAAGACTCAGGGTGAATTTGTTCCAGACCGGAAACGATGCAGAATCACGGCGGTACTGTTTTTGTCTGGACATCTCCGACTGGCTCTGGTATGAGCGTCTGACGTAAACATCTTGCGGGTGGGTCGTTGGGCAT
>JADFYM010000068.1 GCA_015233035.1 Magnetococcales bacterium | reverse complement strand
GCAGAAAAAGAGAGATCGCAGACTCAAGACCTTGTCCCATGGCCAGCCCTCCGAGAAAAATTAACGTGAGCAGGCAGCGTATCATGTCCTTGTGGACGGGTCACTGATTTTCACTTCTGTCCACTACGCATCCCGTGGTGGGCTCGGTTTAGCTGGATTCCCGCTTTCGCGGGAATGACGGAATCGGGCATTTTGCAATTATCTCTCATTTTACAGGAAGCACAATACTCAAGCCCCCAAACCCTCCCCCTGCAACTGCTGCGCGATGACCGCCAAGGGTGCCTTGGCATCCTCAAACTGAAAGGTATCCAGCGCGCGCGCCATGCTGCCCAACGCCTCCTGGAACACCTCCCCCGGCAAAAACGCCTGCAACTGAACCAGGGTGTCTACCGCCCGACTGTCATGCCCGACCAAATAGCCCTGCAATTCCAACAGACACCGTTCGGCCTGTTCCCGATCCCGCACCCCCTGGTTGGCGACCACAGGGGATGCAGAGAACACCTGTTCCGACCAGACCGGCGGCAGACCGTCCACCAACACCCGAATGGAATCCATGACCTGCGCAAAGGCCGCCGCAAAAGAGGCCAGCACCTCGGACAATGCGCCGGGCTCCTCTTCTCCCGCCAGACGGCGTTCCAAAACCTGCGCCGCCTCAAACAACGCACTGGCGGCCAGATTGCCCGCCAACCCCTTGATGGTATGGGCCAAACGTGCCCCAGCCACCCGGCCTTCCGGCTCCGTCAACAACCATTGGATTTCTTGCGGTACGTGGGCATACTCCCGCGCAAAATCCTGCAAGAGGCGGACAAAGAGTGCCTGGTTGCCCCGCACCCGGCGCACACCAACGGCCACATCGATACCCGCCACGCTCTCCGGCAAACACCATGCCACACCCGGTGCCGCCACCGACTCGGCGGTGGACGAGACCTCCTCGACCGGTTGGCGCGGTGGTATCCAGCGCAACAGGCAGGCAAAAAGCTGCTCGGCATCCACAGGCTTGGCGATATGATCATTCATGCCAGCGGCCAGACATTTGTCCCGTTCTTCCACGATGGCGTGAGCCGTCATGGCAATGATGGGCACGGCAGCATAAGCCGGGTTGGCGCGAATCTGACGGGTGGCCGCATAGCCATCCAGGATCGGCATTTGCAGATCCATGAGAATCGCATCGAAGGTCTGCCGTTCCAGCCAAGGCAAAACCTCTCCCCCATGGTTGGCAATCTCCACGGCGATGCCCGCCCCATGCAACAGTTCGCGGGCCACCTCCTGGTTGATGGCATGATCCTCCACCAGCAGAATCCGTACCCCACGCAGCACGGTACGAGCCCGATCCTCGCAGGGGGTGACCTCCCGATATGCCGTCGACAGCCCATCCCCCGCCGACAGCACACCAGTGGCATCGATAAAACCGTTGGCAGGCGGATATTCGGCCACCACAAAAGGCACCGTGCAATAAAAAGAACTGCCCACACCCGGTTGGCTCTCCACCCAAAACTGACCGCCCATCTGGTCGATCAATCGCTGGCAGATCGTCAACCCCAACCCGGTCCCCCCATATTGCCTGGAAACCGTGCTGTCGGCCTGCACGAAGGGTTGCAACAGTTGGGACACGGAGGCCTCACTCACCCCGATACCCGTGTCATGCACCGCAAAGGTCACCTGCAAATGGGGCGCACACCACGCCTTCAGGGTGGCCTCCACCGCCACGCGACCTTGTTGGGTAAATTTCAAGGCATTGCCGATCAGGTTGACCAGAATTTGCTGCATCCGCACCGGATCCCCTTTCACCTCCAGCATCAGGTTGGGCGGCAGGGTCAAGACCCACTCCAAATTTTTTTCTTCCGCCGCATAGCGAAAAAGGTCATCCAGACGGACAAACAATTCAACCAGATTGAGGGGAGCCTGCTGCAACACCAGTTTGCCCGCCTCAATCCTGGAAAAATCGAGAATATCGTTGATAATTGTCAGCAGTGAATGGGCGGAACCCCGTATTTTACGCAGATAGTCGCGGATTTTGGGTGGCCCTTCCTGTTTGAGGGCCAGGGTGGTCATGCCGATGATGGCATTCATGGGAGTACGAATTTCATGGCTCATATTGGCCAAAAATTGCGATTTGGCCAAATTGGCCTGTTCAGCCTGCTCTTTGGCCTGGGTCAGGTGGACATTGCTGGCGGTCAATTCCTGGGTGCGCATCGCCACCGTCTGTTCCAGGACGGCATTGGCCTGTTGCAGGGCCTCCTCCGCCCGATGCCGTTCCTGAATTTCCTGCCGCAACACCGCAGTTTGCCGGGCCACCTGGCGACGCAAAAGCAGGTTGATCCCCACCGCCAGCAGCAACAACAACGCAAACCCCAACACAACCCAACACAACCAAAGCGGTATCTCCGTCCGCTTGGGCGAAGCCTGCAACCATCTTTCCAACGCACGATAATAAACCGACTCTTTGTCGGCCTTCCACTGGATGAGATGGCGATCAATGGCCTGCAACAAGGCACGACGGGTTCCCTTGGGAGCCGCGAAGACCACATGGGTGGGATTGAACAGAATGGAACTGGCCCGCACGGCCTGCCTGCCCTCGTTGAGCAGACCGAAGACATGGTTGACCACACCCGCATCCACCTCATGCCGGGCTACCCGGTTGAGTGCCTCCTCATAGGAAGAGACTTCAACCAGGCGACTGCGCACGGCAAATCCCTGCAACAGGGTGGCAAAATGGCTGGAATGGATATCACCACCCACCACAGCAACTGTTTTGTCTTGCAGATCCATCACCGAATGCAGCGTGGAATCGTCCGGGAAAAAGACCTGGCCCCAGTTGATCAGCAGGCTTTCCTTGTTGAAATCGAACCATTGTTCTCTTTCAACCGAAGCCGCCGTATCCACCAGAAGATCCAACTTGCCCGCCTGCAGTTGGTTGAGTTGCTCCGACCAGGAGCCATGACGATAGACCAGCCGCCACCCCTCCTCCCGGGCAACCGCCTGCGCAATATCGATAAAAAGTCCTTTGATTTCCCCATCCTGTGCCCGGAACACCATGGGGGCATTGTCGTAGGTACCGACAATGATCTCCTGCACCGGAGCCGCCTGAAGCATCCCCGCCCAGCCAACCACGACCCACAGACAAATGCGCAGCAACGGGAGGAAAAGTGGTGCCGGAATGGCCACGTTATAAAAGCTGTTGCACCCGGACAGATGACTGGTTGGCCTGCACCTGAAAGGCCATGCCGGCATTCTCCCGAATCAGCGTGGCCATCTGGTTGGCCGAGGTTTGCGCTGCATCGCTGCTGTCCACACGACCCAGAGTACCCGTCGAGAAGAGGGATTGGGGCGCAAGATCATAAGCTTGCAAAGAACCCATCGCAGCAGTCAAGGCCGATTGTTGCGCACCCAACTGGGCCTGGGCTTGGCCAACCATCTGCCCCTCCTTTTGCAAAGAGAGGGTGGCGGCGTCCACACCAGCCGGGCTGGTCAAATCAACCGGCGTAAAGGCACTGGACAAATCTTTCAGGTTGATGGTGGTTTGGGCATTGGTATCCATCCCGGTTTGCAACACGACCGTTCTGGTCGTGGCCAGCAACGGAATGCCCAGATAACGGGTATCTTGCACCTTCTGGCGGATGGCATCTTGCGTCTGTTCCGCCTGGGTCTGCAACGCCGCCCGGTCGCCCTCGCTCAAGGAATCGCTGCGACTGCTGTCCAGCAAGGCTTGCATCTGTTGCAGATCCGTCTGGACATCACCCAATCCGGCCTGTGCCACCTGCGTCATGGCCAAGCCATCCTGCACGTTCATGGTGACCTGACTCAGGGTTTGCAGGTCTGTCGATGAACGGTCACCCAGGACCAGCAAGGAAGCCTCTCCTCTGCTCTGTGCCCCATGGATGGTCAGACCCATCTTGAATCCACCGGAAAGCCGGTTTTGGCTCTCTCTCAAGGAGGGGGCGGTGGTATCCAGCATGGCGGCGTTGCTGATCCCTTGCGGGTTGGAGCCGGTAACAGTGATATTGGCCATGGAAACCCCTTCGCAAAATGGTGTGCCTGCCGGGAACAGGATCCCGGCAACTGGTGTCGCAACGCACAGTCGCGCATGGCTTTCAGAAATGCAACTTCAGGTCCAAACCAATAATGGGGTGATTTTATTGCCATTGGCGGCAAGATTGACAAACAATCCTGTGGAGGTGGGCATTTTTTGCTGTGCCACAATGGAACATTTTTCCCCCATGGGGTGTAAATCCTCCGGTAGGTCACAGTCATTGTGTGTGCGCAGTGGGCAACCTGTGGGGGGGGGTGCCCCCAGCCCCACCAGGGGGGACACTCCCCCTTACCAAACTGCACCTGTTTCGGAATGCGTAGTTTCCGTCATCCCCGCGAAAGCGGGGATCCAGAGTTTCGCATGTACCACCTGGATTCCCGCCTGCGCGGGAATGACGTTTTTTTCATGTTCTCATGCATTTTGCAAATTTCTCAATGATTAAAAAAAAAGGGTGGAGGGGTCTGGGGAGGCGGTTCTCCGCCTCCCCAGAACGAGTCGACACGGGCGGCCAATGGGGCGTTGCCCCCAACCCCACCAGGGGCTTCGCCCCGGGACCCCACCGGGGGGGATAATCCCCCCCGGACCCCCTTGATAATGATTAAAAAAAAGCGGGAATGAGACAACCTGCTTGTTTGGCACAAAAGTTGATGCCGCAAAGATCAACTCTTGGGCTACAAGCTTGCACCCAGGACATGGCACAACAGAGCTGAGGAGAAGGGCATGGCTGTGGTCGAGGTACGCTGTCCAGACTGTGACAGTTTGAATGTGGTCAAATATGGCAAACAACCGAATGGCGCACAACGTTTCATTTGCCAGAATCCCTCTTGCGAACGGCGTATTTTTCTCCTGAATTATCAAACCAAACCACATCCTGCCGAAACGCGACAGCAGATTATTGACCTGGCACTGGGTGGCGCGGACATTGATGAAACGGCGCACCTGCTGAACCTGCCCAAGGATACCGTCCTGGAGGTGTTCTTGATGTTGTCCCGTTTTTCCCTGCCTGTCGGCAATCCCCAGGCCATGCCTTCCAGACGACCGCGTGCGTTGGCCGGATAAATGTTCAAGACCTCCGAAATCAGACAGCGTCTGATCGTACTCAAATCGTTACTGGACCGCATCACCCGCGCCTGGACCTTACGCGACTATGAAAACCTCATGCGGTTTTTTGTGGCCGTTTTCCCCCCGCTGGTGCAAGCCGAACGTTGCAGCATTTTTATCTACAGTTCCGATTCGGACAATGTCTGGCTGAAATTTGGGACCGGGGTCAAAGAAAAAGAGATTATCGCCCCCAAAGAAGGCAGCATTGTCGGACGCACCATCTCCAACGGAGAAACCCTCTTCGGTTCTGAACTGGACAGCCATAGTGGCTTCCACGCCCTGGTCGATCAAAAGACCGATTTTGTCACCCGCAATCTGATCAGTGTGCCCATTTTCAGTCTGGCGGAAAAACGGTGCATTGGGGCCGTCCAGGTATTGAACAAACGCCACAGCAGCGGCTTTACCCATGAGGATGAGCAATTGCTGCAACAGGTGGTGCGCTACCTGGCTCTCTCCATTGAGCACAACACGATTACAGAAGAGATGATCAATGTCTCCAAACAGATGCACGAGGAGATGGTACGATCCGACTTCACCACCTCAAACGGGCACAGTTTTGTTGCCGAAAGTCCATCGATGCAGCAGACACTGGCCATGGTACGCCAGATTGGTTCCTTGCCCGTCAATGTCTTTATTACCGGCGAAAGCGGCACCGGCAAGGAAGTCATTGCCCGCATGATTCACGAACAGTCCAATGATCGGCGCAATCGGCCTTTTGTGGCCGTCAACTGTTCGGCCATTCCCGAAAATCTCATGGAGAGCGAATTTTTTGGCTATGAAAAGGGGGCGTTCACCGGAGCGGTCTCCAGCCGCATGGGTCGCTTTGAGGAGGCCACGGGCGGAACCCTGTTCCTGGATGAAATTTCGGAAATGCCGTTGGCAATCCAGCCCAAGTTTTTACGCGCCATCCAGGAAAAAGAGGGGATGCGTCTGGGCGGCAATCGTCTGCATCACTATGATTTTCGCATCATCAGTGCCTCTGCCAAAAATTTGCAGGATGAGGTCAAAAAAGGCCGATTCCGGGAAGATTTGTTTTTCCGCCTTTTTTCCGTGGACATCACCCTCCCCCCGTTGCGCGACCGTTCCGTGGATATTTTACCCTTGGCCATGATGTTTCTGGAAGAGGTCAACCAGCGTTTCAACAAAAAGGTGTTGGGCTTTTCGGCAGAGACCCTGGCCCGTTTTGAATCGTTCGCCTGGCCGGGCAATGTGCGGCAACTGGAACACGAGGTGGAACGTCTGGTGGCACTGACCCCAGACGGAGAGACCATTGCCGCGACCCATTGCTCCCTGCCCATGCCCACCCAGGGGACCGACCACGCCGAAGAGGCCCCGGATACCCTCTCCTTGCCCCAACAACGGGAACGACTGGAAATACGCCTGATCCGCACCGCCCTGGAAAAAACCCAAGGCAACAAACTGCAAGCGGCCCAATTGCTGGATATCACCCGCCAGTCACTGCACAACAAGCTGCGTCAGTATGGGATTGAGGCGTGAGGAGCCTGCCTCAGCCCTGGTAGGCGATGGATTGCAGATATTGCTCAGCTGTGTTTCCAAAACGCCACCGCACAAGCGTAAAAAAAGCGGGCCAGTGACCGTTGGACCTCTTGGATAGATGCCGTTTGACCAGTTTTTCCAGTGCGCCAGAAGTGTCTTTGATCCCGGATTGCCGAAGTCTTTTGATTGCACTCTCTATGGGTTGATAACATTTCATTCTGGCCAAAGAGAGGCGGGGACAGTTCAGATTGAATTCATCGATTGTTTTCTGTACTTTTTCAACTGGCAGAGCAGCTTGCTGACAACCCTTTTCGTCTGGAACAATTTCCATACCGTCTATTCGTTGATTGAAACGGAAAATCCGTGGAAAACTAGGCACGTCACTTGGGGAAAGAACCAGACTATCCAGGATCTGACGCCCTTTCCTCTCATCGCAACTGATATTTTCAGGCAGAGGGGGCAGATAATGGTCCGGGTCGGAATGGTGGTGAATTTGGGTTCCTCCTTTACAGGCTAGCCAGAGATTTTCCCAATCAAGCGACCAGTTATGCGAAGTTGTTGTATCGCTTTTGGGATGAAAATGGGCGACTTGCCTGTTATCCTCCTGTAGAAGTATTTCACAATACGCGCAAAGACCAGACTGGTCGGACAAGACAGAATCACGCACCACCTCGTAGCAGGTTCGCTGCTCCTCCCGAAAATGGTTCCAGGTTGCATCGGGGTTGTCTGCACGAAAATCAACCAGACAGGCTGGTCCGCTGGCGGCTTTGTTGCCATGTTTCACAGGCCCAACTCCCGCTCCCACAACCGGTTCTTGATCATCATGTCGGCTTCCACCAGGGCAGGTTCATCAATGCCGATTTCTGTCATAAGCCGCTCACATTCCCGTTCAGCCTCGCTGAATTTTTCCTGATTGATCATCTCAAAGAGTCTGTTGATGGATGCGACAACCTCGTTATCGGGAGGACGACTGGCCGTTCCCATTACCTGATCCAGAGTTCTGCTGCTTTCGGCACCGTAAGTACCGGAACCGGGCGAATACAGCTTTTGATCTTTGAGAATCATGATATTTTCGCGATGGACCGTCGTCAAAACCTGCGGGCTGTGCGTCGCAACGATCAGTTGCGTATTGGGAAACACCTGGCGCAAACGCGGGATAACGCGCTGTTGCCATGTTGGATGCAGGTGGAGGTCGATTTCATCGATCAACAAGATACCGGGGGCCTCCAGCGGATTTTCCCAGTTGGGATGCGCCAGGGCAAGCCGTCTGGCAAAATCCAGCACCACCGCCAGCAGATTGCGATACCCGTCGCTCAACTGCTCCAGGGACATAATCTGCGGCGCACCACCGGGATTGGTCAAGGCAACCAGCAATCGGGGGGGATTGTCGTCAAAAAACACCCTCTCCACATTTTCAAGCATAGTGATCAGTGCCTGACGCACCGCCTTCAGGTCGGAAAATTCACAGGAATTGTCCTGCTTTTGCTTTCTAAGCTCCTGATTTTCCCGCAAATAAAACCACTGGCACATGGCCTGATAGTTTGCCCCGGCATCCAGGGCATTCTCAAACGCCGACACCCGCTCCATCGGCACCTTGAAAATATCCCCCATCTCCGGCATTCCAGAGATTCGGCGGGTGGCGCGATAATAGGCAAAAACAGGAAGGGGAACTCTTTTCGCAGGATTCTTGCGTATGTCACCCCATAACATCCCAAAATATTGCTTGAGTCGATCAACTGGTTCCAAGCGATAATCGAAATTAGGGGGATTGTAAACAATCTCTTCGTCTAGAACAAACTTCGACCGATCATCACCCTCCTGTGCGGAAGGGAGTTGCGGAATGTCTCGGTATATACGTTCGTCTAGCCCCTCTATTACAGTACGAAAATGCACAAAATCCCTGCGACCGGTCTCAGCACTATCGGAACCGGGCAAAATATGAATGTCTGAGGGCTGGAGTGCGGCATGTTGCGTGTTGGGCTGAGTTGGACCGCCGCCAGTAGCTGAAATAATATGGAAGAGCGAAATGGCAATGGCGTCCAGAATGGCCGTCTTGCCAGCACCATTGACTCCGACCAGCACATTGACATCGGGACGCAGCGGGATCGACAGCGACTTGAAACAACGAAAATTGGTGATATCAATCTGTGCCAGCTTCATCAATCTGCTCCCGTTGCCCGCTCATGCAAAACCTGCCCGGACTGCATAATGTTCGTGATGATATGATTGGCTGTTCCCAACCAATAATCCACTTCTTCCGGGGTATAAACCAGAATGTCCATGGGACAAGGGGAAGGACGAAACAACATGCGAATCGGCAACGCCCGTTTGTATCTCGGCAAAGAGGATGGCATGACCACCAGCAAATCCAAATCGCTGTCTGGAGTGGGGTTGCCCGAGGCATAGGAACCAAACAGAATGATCCGGTCAGGATCACAATGCGCAACAATGGTATGAACCATCTCAGAAAGGGTATCGGGTGCAATCAAGCCATTACAAAGCAGGGACACGGAATGGTTGTCTCCCTTCGGGGTATCACCCCATTCAACCATAGACAACTGAAATTTTATACAGTCCTCACTGACTGCCGGAAAGGATGCGGGAGGCTTGCTCCAGGACGGCATCGGAGGTCTTCAGATTGGCCTTGCGGGTCTCACGCTTGATCTTGTCATAAATCTCTTCCCGGTGCACCTGTACATCCCTGGGAGCATCAATGCCAATGCGCACCTGGTTGCCCTTGATACCCAGAAGCGTAATCTTGATCTCTTCCCCAATCGTCAGGCTCTCACCAATACGCCGCGTCAATATCAACATGCCACAATACCCCCCAAACCCCACACCAATACAGCCCGCACGCCGCAGAACCGCTTGCCACAAACTCGTTTTGGAATTACAATTGTTTTGAAAGTAAATTAAAACGGGAATGGGCCCGCCGAGAACCCAGACGATTGTAGGAGGCGGTGGGACCGGATGCCCCCCCCTGCAATGCGAACAGAATGGACTCCGTCGCCGCCAGCACCCCAGAAAAGATGGCCTTGTTTTCTCGATTGAGCGCGTCGGCCTGCTGAATGCTCTGGCGCAACCGCTCGCGCACATCCTGCAAACCGCTGTTGCCCCCCAAGGCCTTGTCCAGCAACCCCAATGTCAGCCCTTCGGGCCGCATCCCCAACCGCTTGCCCAACTGGGTGGTCACCCGCTGGCGCAGTTGATCAATCGCCCGGATCTTGGCCAACTGCTCGGCAATTTGTGCCGAAAGGGACTCCAGTGCCGCCGCATCCCGCTGGCGCAGCATCTCTTGTTCCTGCAACAACAAGGCCTGCAATTGCACAAACTGCTCAACCATCGGCTCCAGAATCTGCCGCAACTGGCGCAAATCCTCTTCCAGGAGATTGTTACCCAAACCGGCCATCATTCAACCCAATACGCCACACTGTTTGGTTTATCCCATTATACCGATTTTTTGCGATCCAGCAGAACTTGACGCAAAATCTTGTCCGCCACATCCAGACTGGAGACATGATACCGCCCGGCCACCAGGGCCTCACGAATTGGTCCCACCAACTCCATACGAATATCCGGGGCCTGGTCAACCGCTTCATCGGCCTTGCCGATCACGCGGGCATCGGACGAAAAGATGACATCATCACTGCGGGCGGTGGCCGCCACCGTCGCCACCGCACCCGATTCGGCCCTGGGGGCACGCTGACCGGAAATCCGGGCCAATTTGCCGACTGTGACACTTTTTATTCTGGTAACCATGATGGAATGCGTTTCCTTCTCACGCCCTGTGCTGACCGGATCACCGACCGACGGCACCCCAACCCCCCCGAGACCGGGCCATGCCCACCCCGACAGGCTTGCCACCGCGCCAGCCCCGGATCAATCCCCCCCAAGCCCCGTTTTGAGCGGTTTTTGCGTCAAGGCATTGAGTGCGTTCGACTGGGATTGTAACCGTGCCACCTCGGCTTGCGGGTTGCCTTTTGTCTGTCCCGGCTGATGTGCCAAATATTTTAACAGGCCCTCTTTCAAACCCAGGCCGTTTTTCCTCTGGCTCATCACTCTAGCATACTCACCATCCAGCAAGTCACGGAATATTTTTTCTCCCTCACTTTCTTTGACCAATGTGCGCTCCCCTTCCCGTGCTTTGGGAATGGTGTTGCGCATGGAACCCAACATCTGCTTGATGAAGATGGCCTCAAAATCCGCTGCCACGCCTTGCAAACGCTTTTGCTCCTGCGCCGACGGGACCACCGCAGGCACCCCCGTACCAATGGCGGGCACATCACTCACAGGATTTCCAACTCCGCTTGCAAGGCACCGGAAGCCTTGATGGTTTGCAGGATGGCAATCAGGTCACGCGGCGTCACCCCAATCGAATTCAGCCCCCGCACCAGTTCGCCCAAAGTGACCCCCGATTCCATCTCCAACACCTTGCCCTCTTTCTCCTTGGCATCCACTTCGGTCTTGGGTGTCACCACGGTCTCCCCCTTGCTCTTGGCATTGGGTTGGCTCACCTGCGGTGTTTCGGTAATCTTGATGCTTAAGCCCCCATGAGCCAGTGCGACCGTGGAAACCCGCACATTTTCACCCATGACGATGGTCCCCGTGCGCTCGTTGAGCACCACCCGCGCCGTCTGGTCGGGATCCACTTGCAGGCTCTCCAAACGGGAAACAAAATCAACCACCTTGCCCTGATAACTGGGGGGAATGGTCAACTGGACCGTACCAGAATCCCGGGCCGTGGCCAGCGGCTCGCCAAACAGATTATTGATGGATTTGACCACCCGGGTGACCGTGGTAAAGTCGGGATTGCGCAACGACAACTGCAATTGATATTCCTGGTTCAACTCGAAGGCCACTTCCCGTTCGATGGTGGCCCCACCCGCCACCAGGGCCACCGTGGGATGATTTTTCTGCACCGATTGCGACGCCCCCTCGGCGGCAAAACCGCCAATGGAGACCGCCCCCTGGGCCACCGCATAAATCTTGCCATCCGCCCCCTTGAGCGGCGTCAGAATCAGGGTGCCCCCCTGCAAACTCTTGGCATCCCCCAACGAGGAGAGGGTGACATCCAGCCGTCCCCCCTGCCGGGCAAACGGTGGCAACGTCGCCGTCACCATCACCGAAGCAATATTTTTGACCTTGACCCCCTGGGGCGTGGAGATACCCATCCGCTCCAGCATCATGGTCAGCGACTGGGTGGTAAACGCGGCACTGGAATCCCCGGTGCCATTCAAACCCACCACCAGGCCAAAACCGGTCAACGGGTTGCCCCGCACCCCTTCAATGTCCACCATATCTTTCAAACGCGCCGCGTGACCCACATTCGCCAGGGTCAAGAGCAGCAGAACCAGCCCACAGGAGACGACAGAGGAAAGTTTCATCGGGGTCACAGGACTCAGTTCACAACAGCCAAGGCACGACTGATCCAAGAATCGCGCTGTTGGTCAGCCACATCCCCCTCACCGCCATATTCGATACGCGAATCCGCCATCTGCGAGGAGGTAACCGTATTCTGCGGGGTGATGTCCTCTGGACGAATCACACCCGACAGGAAAATATACTGATTTTCATTGTTGACAGTGATATCCTGGCGGCCTGAGACACGCAGGTTGCCATTGGACATCACTTCGATGATAACACAGGAGACCGTCGCCGTCAAACCGCTGTTGCGTTGGGTCTTGCCGTCCCCACTGAATTGATTCTGGTTGGTGGTCCCCCCCGTGAGGGCCGCACCCACCGCACCGGGCAGCTTCGCGCCGAACAGGCTGTTGGGGCTGAGCGCGCCACTCAAGCCTACCTGATCGTTCACCGTGCGCGTCAGGTCGGTCTTGGCCTCCCGCGTCGCATTGGAATTTTCCACCACCTGCACGGTGATAATATCGCCGATATTTCTGGCCTTGTTGTCCAGAAACAGGGTGTTGCGATCCGAAGTTTGCCAAATGGATCCTTTTCTCGGGGCCAGATTTTCCGGCGGCACCGGCTGAACCACAGTAATGGGAGCGGGCGGACGCTCTGCCGCCCTGGTCATGCCGCAACCACTGACGCCAAAGGCCAATAACACCACAACCGCCCAACGTGTTTTGAGATCCATTGTCTTCCCCTTACCGTCTCTTGTGTTTACCAGGCCTTTACCTGCGCCTCGCCCGGCCCCGTTATCTGCGCGTCATACACAGACTTGCTCTCAGGATTGCGCACGGAGATAAACTCTCCCACGCGCCCCCGTTGCACCGCCACACCCGAGGTTTCAATCCGCAACCCACCCCGCAACAACGTCACCCGCACCCGATCCCCCCGTTCCACCACCACGGGCCCTTCCAACCATTTTTCCAGCAAAGGTTGGTTGGCACGCACATCACGGGTAACCGCCTTGCCCACAGCCCCCGAGGCCTCCCGCAACCGCCCCGGCAGCACAGCGGCCAACTCCACTTCCAACAACTGCACATCCTCCTGGCCAACCACTTCGCCGCGTTTGAAATCCCGGCGCAACACCGGCACCTGCACCCGCTGTTTCAGGGTGACCAACACCTGCACCCGCGCCGCTGTGGCCCCCTCGACAAATGCGGTCACCGGCAAAGTATGCAAACCAGGCTCCCACCCCTCCACCCCAGGCCCCAACTCCCAGGAGATCGCCCCATCGGGCAATTTCAAGTCGGCCGGACAGGAAATGGTGGTCACAAAGACGCCAGTGCCCGCCCCTTCCAGGATGGCGCGCAAACGCAGATCCAGGAGTCCCTCCACCTCGCTGTGCGAGATGGCCTGGGCCCAGGCCAGCGCACTGCCAACCACTCCCCCCCACAACAACCCCAAGCACAAAAGCAGAATGCGGATCATGCCTATTGTTTCAATGTGGCCGCAAGACCCAGCATGGCATCCACCGTCTGGATCGCCTTGGTGCCAATTTCATAAGCACGTTGGGTGCTGATCATGTTGACCATTTCGGTCACCATGTTCACGTTGGACTGCTCCAGGGTCGCCTGTTTCAGACTGCCCATGCCATTATTGTTGTCGTCGGGCTTGCCCAGAATGGGCGGACCGGAAGCCATGCTTTCCAGATACAGGTTATTGCCAACAGAGGTCAAACCGGCCGGATTGATAAAATTGGCCAATTCAATCGTTCCCGTCTGGATGGGATTCGGCACACCACTCTTTTGCTGGTACACATTGCCGCCAGACGGCGAGATGGTCACCCCGATAATGCTGGAATCACCCGGCGGCTTGACGCTTTTGCCACCCACCAGAGGATAGCCGTCGGCGGTCACCATATTGCCATCCTTGTCGATGGTAAAGCTGCCATCACGGGTATAGGCAATCGTCCCATCGGGCTTTTCAATCTGGAAAAATCCCTGTCCGCTGATCGACAGATTGACATCAAACGGCCCCCCGGCGGTTGGCACGAGGCTGCCTTGGGTAAACTCCTTGCTGACGGCGACCGTCTTCACCCCATGGCCCAACTGAATCCCCGTCGGCACCTGGGTACCGGTCTGGGCCGTTTCACTGCCCGCCGGACGCATATTGGCGTACAGCAAATCCTGGAAGGATGCGCGGGAATATTTGAACGCCGTCGTGTTGACGTTGGCTAAATTATTGGAAATAACGTCCATATTTGTCTGTTGCGCCTGCATGCCCGAAGCGGCTGACCACATTGCACGAATCATTTCTCGCCTTCTCCCCAGTAGTTCATCATGACCAGTCGGTCATGGCCATTCTCTTTAGTCAAAACGGTTTCTGTATCAACTGAGCCCGCCAATCTTGGTGGCCTGTCCATCCAAGGCATCCAGAGCCTTGATCATCTGCATATAGACCTCAAAGCCCCGGTTCACTTCGATCATTTGGGTCATGCCACGCACGGCATTGGCATTGGATTGTTCCACAAACCCTTGCAAAAATCCGCCCTTGGCATTATCCAGCAGTGTTTCCTTGCCGGCCGGGGCCTGGTACATGTTGCCACCCACCCGTTCCAGACTGGCCGCCGGCAAACCCACCCGCAGCAGGCGACCGATCCGGCTGGTCGCGTTGGTGATCGAACCATCCGGGCCGATCTCCACCCGGGAGTTGCCCACCACCAAAGCACCCCCGCTGGTACCCAGCACCTGGAAACCATCCTTGTTGACCAACTCCCCCCGGGCATTGATGGTAAAAGAGCCATCGCGGGTATACCGCCGCCCATCGGGGGTGTTGAGAACAAAATAGCCCTCCCCTTCCAGGGCCACATCCAACGGGTTGCCGGTCTGATTGACCGCACCCTGGGTGACATTGGTATAGGTGCCGTTCGTCCGGGGATAGGTCACGCTGTAGGCGTTGGTCGCCGGATCGCTGAACGGAAAAGGAATATACCGTGGCCCATACAGCCCCAGGAAAGAGTCGCCCGGCAACGGAAATTGCTGGGGACCTGGCTTGGTCATATAGGAATCGAAGGTGACATCGCTCTCTTTGAAACCGGTCGTGTTGGCGTTGGCCAGATTATTGGCCAGCACATCCAGACGGGTCTCCGCCCGCAAAGCCCCATTGACCGCCGCAAACAATCCACTATCCATCAGAAACCTCCCGAAATGGTCCAAGCTCTCCCGATAGAAAGCAACCCCCATGCCACAGACCACAACCCACCCAGGATTCCCCTTCTGTCGGCCTCCGCGCAAACCGACCGCACGCCAACCGGTCGCGATTTTGTATACATTTTTTTACAATGGCCCCGTCAGGAGCCCCCCTGCTCTGCCACTCTGCCCACCAGACCAGGGGGTGCAACAGGGTCTCCCCATCCGTTTCGATAATAAAAATCGGGCACATTTTGCATCGCCACCGGGAGAACCACGGCATAATGTACCACCGGTCGAGCAGATCCCTTGTCGGCAAATTTTTCCCCGTGGCGGCACCGGACCCTGCACCGCCCGGCGACCCTTGCCAGGGGTGGTCCACCACCCCATTTTCCTGGCTTGCCGGGAATGACAATGGCATTTTCTTCGTCCAAAGCGTAGAATGGCTGCTCCACGGGATGATTTTCTGCGAAGGAACCGGAACATGAAGCAACGCCAGTTGATCAGCTTTGATTGGGCCATGAAGCGACTGTTGCGCAGCAAGGCCAACTTCGAGATATTGGAAGGTTTTTTAAGCGAACTGCTCCACGATGAGGTACACATCCTGGAGATACTGGAGAGTGAAAGCAACCAGGAGTCGCCGCGCGACAAGCACAACCGGGTGGATCTCAAGGTAAAAAATGGCCAGGGCGAATTGATCCTCATCGAGATCCAGCATGAACGGGAAGCGGATTATTTGCAGCGTCTGCTCTACGGCACGGCCAAGGTGATCACCGAACATCTGGCCGAGGGTGAGCCCTATTCCTCTGTGGTCAAAGCGATTTCGGTCAGCATTTTATACTTCGACCTGGGCGTGGGCACCGATTATATCTACCGGGGCACCACCCATTTCCGGGGCTTGCATACCAACGATGAGTTGGGTCTCAGTGCAGGGCAAAAGGCACTGTTTCAGCGGGACTCCGTGACGGCACTCTTCCCGGAATATTATCTGATCAAGGTGAACCGCTTCGATGATATTGCGCGAGACACCTTGGATGAGTGGATCTATTTTCTCAAACATGAGGAGATCCGGGACGAGTTCACCGCCCGTGGTCTGGGCAAGGCCAAGGAACAGCTTGACATATTGAAACTGCCCAAAACCGAGCGGCAGTCCTACGAGTGGTACAAGGATGACCTGCATTATCAGGCCAGCATGGTGGAATCCACCTATGGGATGGGTAAATGGGAAGGCAAACAGGAAGGGCGACAGGAAGGGCGACAGGAAGGGCGGCAGGAAGGGCGACAGGAAGGGGCCGCCACCCTGCTGCTTAAGTTGCTCAACCGCAAGTTTGGTCCCCTGGCGGAGTCCGTGACCGCACAGGTCATGAGCGCAGACCGGGAACAGATTGAAACCTGGAGTGAAAATTTTGTGTCCGCCCATTCTCTGGACGAAGTCTTTGCTTCATGAGTATGGTCGAGACATCGACGACACGATTTTCTGCGAAGGAACATAAAC
>JADFYM010000067.1:16274-16769 GCA_015233035.1 Magnetococcales bacterium | reverse complement strand
CCAGGTAAAAACCACCCTCCCGCAGGCGATCCAGTTCGGCAGACAGAATGTCGTTGTCCCAACCGGCCTCCAGGGCCAACTTGTTGTCTGCCAGAACATAGGCCCGCCGCTGGGCGTCGCTCAGGTAGTCGAGAATGATGACCGGCACCTGCTCCATGCCCAATTTGCGGGCCGCCATCAATCGGCAGTGCCCGGCGATGATGCCATCTTTGCCGTCTACCAAAATGGGGCTGGTAAAACCAAACTCCTTGATCGACGCCGCCACCTTGGCTACCTGGGCGTCGGAGTGGGTGCGGGCATTGGCGGCATACGGGATCAAACGGTCCACCGGCCAAACCTCAATGGCACTGGCCATGGCAGGGATGACCTTCATTGCGCCAACTCTTCCAAAGCAACGCGCAACTCCTGGATCAACAGTCGTTCGATGGCCTTGCTGTCCGTCTCCGATGCCAACACCGACGCCATGCGGCTGGGAATATTGAGCAGGCGGTCCCG
>JADFYM010000067.1:0-16205 GCA_015233035.1 Magnetococcales bacterium | reverse complement strand
GGCGGGTGAGTTTGGCGTTGTACGTCTCCCGAACGGCCCGGCTCATCTGATAGTTGGGCATCCCCGCCGTGCTTGGCCCTGCATCCGGTTCCGCCGGTCGCTGGGTGGGCTGGCGGATCGGTGGGGACGCTGGCGTGGTCGGGACAGGGGTGTGCCGAACCGGTGGCGCAACGGGCATGGCTGGAATGGGCACTGCCTTTCTCTGCTGCGCCGGGTTGGTATTGCGGTCCCACGCAGCATCTGCCTTGGTTGGATCTATGGAGCCGTCGGGTTCTTTCTGGATCCGGCCAGATTTTATGGCTTTGAGAACCGAAACGTGCGACACTCCACGGTGTGCTGCGTATTCACGAACGCCCATGCCCATAACGAACGACTCCTCAAATCTGATGGCACCCTGGAGTGGTAACCCGGAATGGCAATCCGGGGTGGTAACTCGGAAAGGTTACCAGTTTCGACTTTGGTTTATCTTTCAAGTGTTTGCTACAGTGGAGCGGCAACCAAGTGGTAACCATGGGCACCTGTCATAACGGTTAAACTTGACTTTATTTTACAAATAGTTACTTCGCCTTCGTCGTGGGTGGTAACCATGTGGTACCCTGGTAGCTCGTTTTCACGTCTATGGCTAGCGTGACGACGCGGTCCGAACGACCCGCGTTTTATTCTTCACGGAAGGAACCGGAAAATCATTGAGAAACGTGCGCAACAGGCGCACCGTGTTGCGTATTTATGCTTATTTTGAATAATAGGAATACTTAAAAAATACTACGCGCCTTGGTGCGACGGGTGCGAATAAGAAAAGCCCATACCTTTCGTTTTTGAATACGCTTCAGAGGAAGCGAATGGCAACATCAAACAGCATGATGTTGATAGAAACGATATCGAATAAACCGCTCATGTCATTCCAATAAAACACACTGCGTTGCGCCATGTCGGGCTGCCTTGGGCAATGGTCAACCGCACGACAGAACGCGCCGTGTCGCGACTGGTGCGAAGAGGAGAAAACCCATCCCCTTCGTTTTCGAACGTCGCATCCAAGACATCACCAAGCGGTCGCCACGGCATCCTGCATCGCCCTATCGAACTGCTTGGTCATCTCCCGGTCGACAACGCGCTGGGCAATGCCAAAAAAATCGAACCGCTGCTTGTATGTGACCGATGGAACAAACGACAGCACCTGATTGACGGAATGGTTCGGACCCCTCAACCAGACGCCCGGCTTCAACTTGCTGCCCCGTCCGGGTTGGATGACCATAAACTGCAGGTTATTCCTGGACCGACCACCCATGCCCTTGTCGCGGCGGTTCATGATGAACCCTCGCTCACTGAACGCCCGCATGGCCGAGAGGATCTGGATGATCTGCCCCCGACTCATGTTGCCGTAACTGTCCTTCCGGGCCGCTGGTCCCGGCACGGCGAACCAACCACGTGGCAGACTCCTGGAGACATGGGGGTTCGTCTGAAGCAGGTACTCATACCCTTTGAACGGTCGACTCCCCCCATACACTTGCGGTTCGAGGTAGTGGCCTGTGATGAGTGATTGGTTGCTTTTCCTCCAGGCCGACAGATCCTTGAACCAGACCTTGGCCTCCAGTTGTTGTTTGGTGGAAGGGGTCATCTGGAGACTGTTCATCGTCCAGGGCGTTGGCCGGTCAAAAACCGACTGCATCTCTGCCTTCAACACCTCCTTCACCACCAGGGCAGTCCGGTTGATGGCCAGGGAGGTGGCAAAGCGGACCTGCTTCTCCATGCCCTCAAATGCCCCGTTGAGAGCAGACATATCGAAACGGACTGTGACCATTCGCCTGTACCTCAGAATGAGCGGGGGATGAACCGGCGATCACTTGCCCATGGCAATCTGCCAGACTGCGTACACCACACCTCCAAGACCAGAGAGAATTGCGACCCCCCACCCAATGGCATCCTTCATCCTGGCGCGGCTCTCGGCAGCCGCCCGTTGCAACTCCTGGATGGCGGCCAGCGATTGGTCGGCAGTCTGTTTGACGGCCTTCAACTCGATCCACATTTTTTCCCGACTGGCTTGGCACCCATCCTGGTCTTCTTCCAGCCGTTCAATGCGCCCTTCGTGGTCAATCAGTTTGGACAGTTTGTCGTTGATCTGGGCGACTTGTGACTCCAATCGGGCCAATGCCTCGCCCATTTGTTTCATGGTCAGGCTGACCCCGTATATTTGCTGAGTCGTGTCGGTGAGTGCCCCACATGGTTCCGTGTGCGACACTTTGCTGCGAGGCATGCCTTTCATCTGAACCCCCGGAAAGCCCCGCCCCGAAGGGCGGGGAGGTAGAAGGTAACGACAAACTGGGTGCGGCCACTCCGAGTGCGTGCGCTTACGCGCCCTGCGACGGCGGCTGAACAGCACCCGCCTGTGTCAGGGGTGCCGTATGCGTTTGCGTTTCCGGCATGAGCACACCCAGAAGGGCAGAAACACCCGTGAAAACCTGCGTGGCCGTGTCGGCCGCAGCAGCAGGATTGCGACCCAGTGCCATGGCACCCAGGGCCGCAAAGGCAGACCATGTGGATGGCTCAGCAAAACGCTTTGCCAACGATTCAAAAGAAAAAGTCATTTTTATTCTCCAAGATGAAGGGTTGATGTTTTGATCGGGTCACATGGTGCCCATGACGCGATGCCAGTTGGCGACGTACTGTGTCGCCATCCCTGCACCCAAGGGCGTGTTATATGCGTGTTTCCAGTATGCTGCCTGCGCTTCGATATCCCCGGCAGGGGGCAGTGCCTGAGAACATCTCAGGTAATGGGCGCGGCACATGGCACAGGCATACGCCAGATCCCAGGCCAACCTGGAATGATCCGGTCTCGGATACGGGCCCAGAATATTGAGGCCCAGCTTTGTGCGCCCGTGCAGGAAATTTATCCAGATATCGTCATGGGTTGGTTTTTCCATCTGCCAGAGACCACGGGCAGGGCCATTGCCCAATTGCTGCAAATATTGCAAGCCGGACTCCTGAATTGCGGTGCCAAGAACCAGTTCCTCTGCGGCATCGGACCAGAGTTCGAGCCGTTGCAGGGTGGGTCGAATGACCAAGTCACGAAGTTGATGCGGGTCGATTCCCATGGGTGTGTTCTCCAAATGCGAACCCCGCCGCGAGTTGCCCCGGGCGGGTTCTGATGGTTGTGGTTCAGTGGATGCGGCTTCCGTGCGCGCCTTCCTCCGATTGTAGCGAGAATTGTAGCAGATTCTGTTTGCGTTGTTCAGAAAAAAGGTGTTTAAACAGGCTGTTTAAACATAATCGTCATCAACCACCGATTAACCTATTGATTGATGGCAAGTCTGTGTCTGCTTCCACTGGAAAAATCACGCTGTTTTGCCCACTTTTTGCCCATTTTTTTTCTGTTTTCGATCTCTTGACTATCTTTCGCTCCCCCATCCCAACATTCAGCGTGGTGACGATTGTCAAGATGGCGGCCGCCCACAAACTCCACACTTTGGTCCGACAAACGCCCAGCTTTGCCATGAGCATCTTGCGCGGCACGCCCTCGGCATGGAGCCAAACCAACTGTGCCTGGTCAGGTTCCAGCCAGAAAAGCCAATTCAACGCCTCATCCATCCGCGTGATGGCATCTGGCGTAGGAGGAGGGGCACGCATTTCCGTTTCACCGTACCCGAAGGCCTCTTCAAATTTGTGAACCACGTCCGGCCATTTATTGCCGAGTCCCTTGGGCTTCATCCCTGAGACACGCAACGCCCGCAAGGTTCTGGCGGCCTCTTCCATCTGGGCAGCGACCATTTTCGCAGTCCATTTGCCGTTACCGTGTTTGTCCATGGTGTTTCTCCCTCTGTCTGCGCCCGTACAGCTTTGCGCCGAGTTGGCGAACCAACTCCTGCTCCGCCCACGTCAGGCGCGTGTCATTGGCCGCCACGACCAGAATGCCGTGACTGTTCCAGCCGTACACCTTGGTAGCTTCGACACTGATGGTGAATCCCTGCACCCGACCCAGGGATGAACGGGGTTGATTGGGTCCGCCGATCATGGCATCACCTCTTCGTCCATTACCCAGTGCAAGATGGCCAGGGCATCGGCGGCATTGTCGTCACCTGGACGGTGACCCTTCCGCCGCATTGCCTCAATCACCTCTGCCTTGGAGGCGTTGCCCTTGCCGGTGGCGTGTTTTTTGATAGTGCCCACCGGCACGCCCTGATAGGGGATCTCGCTCTGCTCGGCCCAGGCGGTGAGATGGGCGAGAAAGCCCCCGTAAACGTGGGCAGCCGTTACACCGGCATGTGCCCTGACCTCCTCGAACCAGATGCCGACAACGGGGTCGGCAAAGCGACGCACCTCATCCAGCCAATGCTTGAACCGGACGAAGGCCATGCCGCCGCCTTCGAATCGGCCCGGTTTGAACTCCACGGTGCCACTGGTGATGGTCCCATCAGCCTGATGCAAGGCCCACCCTGTTTTTGTTCCCAAGTCCAGGGTGAGGATTGCCCCTTCCCCTGCAGTGCCCTTGTAGGGCAAATTCACTCCAGCCATTTCTTCCTCCTGTGGGTTGATGTGGTCAGGGTAGCGGCGTGTGCCCTGGTAAGCTGACCGCCGCTACCCGTTCCACCCTGTTGTCTGCTTTTGTGCCTCCGTTCCCGTGCCCATTCCCGTTCCCGGTGTGCGCGGGGGATATAAATATCCCCGCGCACACGCGCGTAGGGAGGGGCCCGGAATTGGGAATAGAAAAAATTCCCATTTTTTATCAATCATTTGTCCGTTCCCGAAACAGCCGAAAAATCGGGAATTCCGGGCCTTTCCGGGAATAGCAAGTCTTTGAAATTGCTCATTACACCCGTTCCCGACAGGCCCGGAATTCCCGGAATTTGCATATACATCGGGAAGCGTGTACTTTACCTCTCCACATTGTCTGCTCCATGCACGAACTCACCGCATCCATTGGCAAAAAGACCATTCGGAACGTCGAGCCACTTAGGTTCATGGGAACCGGTAGCCATACCCTTCACCAGCCTCGGCGGACGTTCGTTCATGAGCTGCTGTACCAACGCTTCAATGCGTGTCCGGCTGATATTGTGAAAGACTGCAGGCAGTCGATTTCTCTGCCGAAAAACGCCCGGGCCGCCGGTGTGGGTAAAGGGACGACCATTTTCAGATGCCTGTTTGATAGCGTTGACCAGCAGGTCCGCCAACTCATGCTCGGGGGTGGTCATAACATGCAGATCCGTCGTTCTGTCCATCAGCAGACCAGTGGATGGATCGCGCACATAGACACGCACCGTTTTGTCCGTTGGCCAATTGCTCTTGACGACGGCCCCGCGAAATACCGAGTCCCTTTTGAAACGGATATTCATGTTCTGGCAAATTTTTTCCGCCTCGTTTTCCTCGACCGACCACAGGGCATAGCTCCACCGTCCGCTGTCCACGAGGGCTGTAGTCCCCCGAATGGATTCCCTCGCATCCTGGGCCGTCACAATTGGGCTTCTGCCAGCTTTTCGGAAGTGGTGTGTTGACAACACTGTAGCCCCTGTTTCTGCCGCAAGACGGCCCAGAGCAGCGAAAAACAGCGTTCCTGCTGCGGGATCGGCATTCACATCCGCCCCAGTAAAACTTTGCAGAGGGTCAAAAACCAAAAGTCTCAGATCCCGGATAACCGAAAGGGAGTTGCGCAACCTGTCAAACTCCTCGGTAAGTACTGGCCCATCCCGCCCAGCACTCACCAACGGCATGGCTCCTCCGACGTTCGGCAGGGGCAACACAATCAGACGAGCGTGGTTATTCAACTGTGGGGAGAGACCGTGTAGTCGGCGGTGAACCTCGGCCTGGTCATCCTCAGCGGTCAACATGACCGCTGTTCCAACTTCCGGCTCAAGCTGACCACCCATGGCACGAGGAGGCATCGACATTCCTGGAACAACACTGGCGGTCTTTACAACCAGGTCCATGAGGAGCATGCTTTTCCCTGCGCCACCGATGGCCGCCACCATGCCGGGCACGGCCAGCGGTAAGACGCCGCGAACCAACCACTTGCGCTCCGGTGGCGGACCAAGAAAACGATCAAAGGTCCAATCCAGCAGGTCGAACCGAGGAGCAGGCAGTGCCGTGGCAAGGGTTGTAACGGATGCCGAGAAGGCGTGTTGCATCACCTGGCGTTCGGCATTGGCCATGAATTCGTGGATATTCATCCCTTCGGCCACGGCGTCGGCCGCGTCCCATTTTTTTGGCTTGTCGCCGGGCGGCACCAGGATGGCAACCGAAAGCGCGCCTGCCTGCAGAGCCGCATGGGCTACGTTGACGGCATAATCCCAACCCACTTTATCCTTGTCCGGCCAGATCAGCAGATTCTTGCCAACCAATGGCGACCAGTCTGTTTTCTTAACAGGAGCTTTGGCCCCGTGCATGGAGGTGGCGGCGACAATCCCGACTGACAGTAATGCATCAGCACACTTTTCGCCTTCAACAAACACAATGTCTCTGATGCCTGCCATTTTTGGCTGGTGATAAAGAGGCCAAAAACCTTCTGGATCTTGTTTTTTGCCTGTTTTTACGTCATAAGGCCGGTATGTTTTTTTACCGTTTGGCAGATCGTACCGGTACATACAACAGATCAACTGACCGTCTTTATTGAAATAGTCCCATTTGCCAGTATAAGGACCAAGATCATCTGTCGGCGGTGACTTCCTGTTGGGTTTGGGTCGCATGGCTTGGGGTGCCTCTCCCAGCCAATTGGCAATCTCGTCCAGGATCTTTGGGAAGTCGCGCCGGGTATCCAAATGGCGTACCACCGCCCAAAGCTCAATGATGTCACTCCCCTGGCCCGTGGCGTGATCAAACCACATCCCCGCCTTGGGTCCGGTCAACTCTACTTCCATGCTGTCGCCGGGATTACCCTGCACATCGCCGACATAAAACTTGCCACTCCGGACTTTCCCGGCTGGCAGCAGGTAACTCAACACGGATTCCATGCGACCCTGCATGCACTCCTTCAGGCGTTCGACATTGTGTCGTGCCTCTGAAGACAGACCTGCATTAGTTTGAGGGCCGGACTGGTTGAAATCCATCATTGTCCGAGTCTCCAACAGCGGTCTTGCCAGTCGCAAAACCGACATTCGAAATAGCTGGGGTCACGGGTGATGCGGGGCAACAGATCGTGCGCCTCGGTAGCCTGGAGGACTCGCACCGCCCGGTCGGTCATGCGCTGGGCCAGGGCGGCATCAAACGGTACGAGTTCAACATGCAGTGCGGCGGTATCCTTGTTGATGGCGACAAACATGGCCGGATTGGCAGAGATGCCGGGAGCGACCGGTTCCATATAGGCTTGGTAGGTGGCAATCTGCGCGGCATAGGCCGGCTTGGAGATGACCACCCCACGCTTGACGGTATCGTTCCAGGACTTGTTGTTGAGGGATTTGCACTCCCACAAAGCCGGGTAGCGCATGGGCACATCCAGGGGACCGCCGGTGATAATGCCGTCGACGTGTCCCCGGATGCGCCCCTTGGCCACCGAAAAGCCGAACTGCCCGCCGTCCCGTTTCTGGGTAACCAGGTTGAACCCGGCGGCCAGCAACCACCGGATAGCCAACGCCTCAAAGAGATGCCCGGCGGCAAAGATGCGCAGTGTCTTGCCACCGAAACCCCGGTCCGCATCACGGGGCGCACCGGCATACTCGAACTGCAACGCCCGCTCGCAGGCGACTCCCAAACGGGAACCTCCCAGGTATTCCCTGGGCGGATTGGCCGCTTCCTCGGTCGCCAGGGCAGCATCGATCAACCCGGTGACAATTTCAGCAAAGGAGGCTTTGTGGTTGAGGTCGATCATGGTTATCTGTGCTCCATCACTGCCTTGACAAATTCCGCCGCGACCTGCGGCACAAGAGCGTTCCCGTATCCGCACAACTTGACCACCCGGGCGGGAACCCCATGAGCCAACGGGTGTGTTCCGGGTTCAACAGACCGCACGCTGCCATCGGTGAGGCGGATCCAGTCGCATCCCAACCAGGGATTGCGTACAAGACCACCCTTGCCAGTGGTTGACCCTTCGTCCCATACAACTCCGACGAGGATTTTCGACTGCGATCCGAGCGATAGTCCCTGGCCGTCGGCGTTGGCCAGCCAGAAAACACGCTGCCGGAGGTGTGGTGCCCCGACGCCGCAAGCTGGCAAAACCGTCGCCCCGCAGGCGTAATCCAGGGCTTCCAAATCACCGAATACAAGATCGAGCCACCGAGCCCCGCCAACCCGGCCAACCTGCTCGCCAAAAACCGTTGCAGGACGGCACTGCTGGATGAGCCAGTGCCAGGCAGGCCAAAGGTGCCGCTGGTCAGCAAACCCAAGTCGCCTGCCCGCTTGGCTGAAAGGTTGACAGGGACATGACCCGGTCCACACCGGCCTGTCATCCGGCCACCCGGCCAGACGGAGTGCGCAGGACCATCCCCCGATCCCGGCGAAAAAATGGTGCTGATCGTATCCCCACAGGTCTGCAGGTGAGACATCCTCAATGCTCCTTTCATCAACCTCCCCGGCCGCAACCAGTCCACAATGGATCAATGCTCTCAGCCATGCGGCCATGGCCGGGTTGTTTTCGTTATAGTACGCCGTCATGTCAAACCTGCCTTCAGAACGGGATGTCGTCGTTGTGCGTGTTGAAATAGTGCTGATAGGCGGTGATGATCACCTCCACCAGGACCAGAACCTCCTGCTTGCTGTAGTCCGCCATGGGGCGGTTCATGCCGATACTGCCGACGTATTCCCCCAAGGGGGCCAAAGCGGCGGCCATGGCCGCCCGTTCGAGATCTGTTGCGTCCGTCATGGATGTTACTCCCAATAGTTTTTCCTTTGATAAAGCCCTTATATGCCCGGCCAGGAGGATCAAAATGAGATCTGGTGACCGCTGCAAAATCTTGCTGAAAATGGTCCTCTCCCGTTCCGGCAGTTCATCCAGCGCAACCCGACGTCCCTTCACACCCGGCGGCAAAGAAGAAAAACCGCATTTTGGGTCATGCCAAGTAGTGGGTTGCCGCGTCCATACCGGAATGGACATTAGGCCACCTCTGCCAAATGTTGCTGGTCAGCCTTGAAGACCAGTTCCTGGATGGCCCGCCGGTTGAACCGGAAGGTCAACAGGGCCGATGCCTGATAGCGGGTCAGGTTGTGGTCGTGGCGGTATTCTGCCGGGAGATATTGCAACTGCCTCTCGGTGGGTGCCTCATGCACCCACCGTTTGGTCTTGTGGGCTGAGTCGGCGGTCTCGTGGTCGTTGAGCCAGTCGTCCGATGCTGCCAGGCAGACGATCCGTTCCCCGATGGAGAGAAGCCGGGCCGGAGTACCACTGGCCCCGCCCACTGCGTGCCAGCGACCGTTGAGGAAAAAGATCCCGCTCCAGGCGGTGAAACCATTGGCCAACAGGGCTGCATCATCCCCGAAGAGATCCACCCAGAGAAAACTGGAACGTGTCAGCAGGTCGACCTCCGTCATCACAAAGTCGCTGATGGCTTCTGGCCCCCCGTCCTGGTCCTCCATCTGTTCCCAGACATACCCGCAGAGAGGACATTCCCGAACGGCCAGGGGAACAGTGGCCTCACATTCTGGACAGACCTTGGTGGGGGCTTCCCCGGTGCCGGTTCGACCATCCAGATCCACATCCTGCTCCAGGGAGCCGTGCAGCAAGGTGGAGGTCCCAAAATCCAGGACAATGCAGTCCGTCTTGATAACACCTGGGTGTTCGTTGGGATCCACAGTACGCAGCCCCCGACCAATCATCTGGATGAGGGTGGACTTGTACGAACTGGGCCTGAGCAGCACAACGCAGGATGTGGGGGGATGGTCCCACCCCTCTGTCAGCACGGCCACGTTGACCACCAAGCGGGCATCGCCTTTGCCAAACCGCCGCAACACAGCCCGCCGTTCACCGTCTGGCATGTCACCGTAGACCAGCACCGCACTCTCCCCCGATGCATTGAAGGCATCGGTGACGTTACGGGCATGGTCGACGGTTGAGCAAAACACCACGGTCTGGCGGTCACAGGCATTTTCCTTCCAGTGCTTGATGACCGCCTCGGTGACCGGGGCCTTGTTCATGATCTTGTCCACCTCGGACATGTCAAAATCATCAGCGGTGCGCCTGACCTGCCGCAGGGCGTCTCCGGTTCCGACATCAACAACGAACGTCCTGGGCGGCACCAAATGGCCAGAGCGAACCAATTCCCCCAAACGCACATGATCGGCCACGTTGGAAAAGATGGGGCGCAGGGCCTTCTTGTCGCCTCTCATGGGGGTGGCCGTCACCCCGTAAATGCGGCACCCTGGGTTGCGCTCCCTGGCGGTATCGATAATGCGGCGATATCCCGCCGCTGCCGCGTGATGGGCCTCGTCGATCACCAACAAATCCAGCGACGGCATGTTATCCAGATTGCTCTGCCTCGCCAGGGTGGGGACCATGGCGAAGGTGGTCCGCCCCTGCCACGACTTGGACTCTGCATCCACAATGGAGGTGGAGAGACCGGGGTTGACTCGGCAGAACTTGGTCACGTTTTGCCGAGTCAACTCATCCCGATGGGCCAATACACAGGCTTTGCCGCCGCCAGCCAGCATCCGGCCCACCACGGCAGAGAGCGCGACGGTCTTCCCGAATCCGGTGCTCGCAACCGCCAATGTATTACCGTGCTCGTTAAGGGCCTCCACCGACCGCTCTACAAAAACCTGTTGCCTGGGCCTGAGAATCATCCCCTGTCTCCCCGATTACTGCGCCCACGCCGGGCGGGCAAAACTGGTACCACCGTTCTGCGTCTGGGTGGGTGCCTGCTGCTGAGGCTGGTAGCCATTGGCGACGGGTGCCTGCTGCTGCGGTTGAAACCCGGTGGTAGCGGGTGCCGGTTGCTGCTGGGGCTGGAACCCGGCCGGTGCCGGAGTCTGCGCCTGGGGTTGCGCCTGCGTCTGAAACGCAGACTGTGGTTGCGCCGGAGCCTGGAATGAGGCCTGCGCTGGAGCCTGGAACACAGCCGGAGCCTGTGCCGGAGGTTGAAAAGTGGACGGACCCTGTGCCGGAGGCTGAAACCCGGATGGGGCCTGAACCCCTCCAGTCGCCGGACGGAACGAGGTGGGCGGTTGAAACCCGGCAGATGCCACCGGGGCACCCCCGGCTTGGAAGGCGGAATACTCCTTGTGGTCCGGGGTGACGGCGAACTTGATGACATTCTTGGGCTGATCATTTTGATCCTTTTCCACGTCAATCTTGGCCAAAAACTCGATGCCATCCAGATCGGCAAACCCTTGAATGCGACGGGCTTCAATGGCACGAGGGGAGGTGTCCTTGTCCGACAGCCCCCGAGCGGAATTGAGAATGGCACGGATGAACGAACGGCCCATGTTGGCCCACTCCACGCCTCTGGGACTGTAGAGGCCAATCAGGCTCCAAATCTTGCGCTTGGCATATTCGCCCTGTGTCACCACAAACTCACAGTTCAGGTAGACCGATTCGCCCTCTTTGGAGCGCGTGGCATAGCCCCCAGTCCAACCCCTGCTGTAATCGTCAAGGCCGCCAGGCTTGATCGTCATGCGCACCGGTGCAATCGTTCCCTTCGGGATAGTATCAAAGTTGTTCTGCGCGTCGGCGTCATTGTAGTCGTTCCAAGCAGTCATGGTAAAATCTCCTATACGATGTCGTTAGTTGGTTGTGGTAGTGGTCGCGGCTGGAGCCGGTTGACCGTATTCAAGCCGCTCGTGAATGGGGCGCACCGGGCCGCTGATTTTGGCCATCAGCCGACCCAAATGGGCTTCCTCCACCATGGCCAAGCGACCGGACCGGTCTTTGGCGGGGTAACCCCAGGGGTTGAGGGTCTGGCAGACGAACATGCGGTACATATTGCCATCCTCGGCCTTCAGTTCGGCGAGAGTGATCACTTCATCCACGATGCCGGGCAGCTCAAGACCGGTTTTAGCCCCCTCAATTTGCGGCGCAAAAAACCGCTTGTTGAAATCGTCCATCTTTTCATCCAAGATGCCGACGAAGATGATGTTCTTGCCTCTGGTGTGCTGGATGTGGGTCAACCAGGCAATCATCTCCTGACCGTGCAGACCGTAGGCTCCGCGCAAGTCCGGTTTGCCGCTTTTTTCGCTGAAGGCTTGCGGTTGTCCTCTGCACCAGTGGAAACAGAGCCGCCCGGCCACGGTCAAAGAATCGATAAAAATGGTCTGGTACTTGTTCAACACCCCTGGATCGCCAAACTGCGCACAGACTGCGGCATAGTGCGCAGAACTGAAGTATTGGTCATTGCGCAGGGATGGGTTGGGACCACCGATGAATACCGCGAAGTCCCGGCACTCATCCCAAGTACGGGGGCGGATCGTGTCACCGGGCCACCCCTCCACGGCCAAGTCACCTGCCTCCAGGTCAAAAAACAGGGTGGTTGCCGGGTCCAAACTCCAGAGTTGGGAGGTTTTCCCGGTGCCCGATTTGCCGAAGATGCACGCCTTGATGCCGCGCCATTCCGCCATGCGTTGGTCAGCGGTGATGATGGGGAGGCCGCTCATCACGCCACCTCCTGTTCGCGCAGGGTGAGCTTGAACGAGGGCTTGCCCGCCTTCACCGTGCGGGCTGGTTCAAAAACCCGACGGATGTTGTCCGGCCAAGCGGTGTATTTCCGCTCGGAAACGTCGAAGGTGGTCTCCACGTATTGGGCGGGGTCGTCACCGGCGTTCCGAATGGTCTGGACAATCCCGGCCAACTTGCCCTGGTCCCAGGAGGGGCGTTTGGGCAAGTCCATGGCGATTTCCACATCGCCATCCTGGAAACGGATTAGCCCGAAATCTTTCCTTGTCTCCTGCCTGATGCTGGCGGCACGGTCGCCGAAGCGGCGTGTCAGTACACCGTCGAGCAGGTCACTGACGAGCTTGGTCTGGCTGATGGCTTCGGTCACATCCCGCTGGAGACGGGACAACTCACTGACAGGCAAGGCAGCGACCTCGCCCAGGGGCATCTGTCGCAGTTGATTAAGCGTTATGGGTTGGTTCATTTTGGTTGCTCCTTTTGGGCACATTCTGGACATTGGATAAAAGCACGGATAATGGTCCCAGGCGGAATAGCTGGACAACTACAAGCCGCCCCACACTGGGAACAGGTAATCGGCACCGGGTTAATCGGCACCTTGAAAACGATGGCCTTGGCCATCAGTCGCTCCCATGCGCTGTATGGCGCGTTGGGCTGGTTTGCCAAGTCAAAACCCTCAAAGCTCATCTGCAGGCGGGTCACAATTTCCGCGTTCAGCGTGCGATTGCTCTCTTCGGCCCCCTGTTGGAGGCGGTCTTTCAGCCCCTCAGGGAAGGAAACTGTGTACCGGTTGTTGTCACTGGGAAATCTTTGTCGTGACATGTCATACTCCTCCTATTGATTCATGGTCTGACTGTTCAACCACTGGTAGAAGATGTCCGAACATCATCGATTGCCCCAAACACACTGGCGAACTCCTCAAAATCGTTGTACCGTTTCCGCCAATCATCCAGTTCCTCCATGGCTCGACGGACAACCTGCTCGCGGTGAACAGGGTCCGACATTGCGTCGGCGATGGCTGTGTAGTACCCAGCATTCGGATTCTCATCTTCCGAATCATTTTTGATATGCACAAAAGCCCGTACCGGGTTGTGATTGCCATCATCCGTTTCAGGGACGATGACGATGGCACGAATCAATGCCTGAGCCTGATCAAGCCGGTATTTCATGGCGGCACTGACATCGTCCCACTCGAAGCAGGGATGAAGCACAGCCTCAACCGGTTTGGCATCTTCGACGACATCTTCTGCGAGCAGCTTTCCGCTGTTGCGTTGGCGGATTTTCTCCAAACATTTCCCAGCCACGTTAGCTTTTACTGGGAAATACACTTTTGGTTTGAATTGGTATACCATGGTTTTCTCCTGATTGGTTGTTGTACAGTTCCTTGCCTGCCTCGCCATGCCCTGCCATACCGCGTCTTGCCCTGCCCTGCCTGCCCAACCTCGCCATGCCGCGCCACACCTCGCCTGCCAGACCCAACCGTGCATCGCCATGCCCCGCCTCGCCTGCCCAACCTCACATCGCCATACCACACCTGACCGCACCTCGCCTGCCTCGCCATGCCCCGCCTCGCCAAGCCATACCTCGCCTGCCCAACCTCGCCTTGTCTCGCCACATTACGCTACACCTTGCCACGCCCAGCCTGCCCCGCCTCGCCTGCCCAACCTTGCCTCGCCATGCCCCATCCCGCCGCGCCGTGCCACGCCGTGCCTGCCATGATGAACTCCTTTCAATTGGCCGGGACCAATCAGATCCCGGCCACTGGAATCATCTACGCTGCAACCTGTTCCCCTGGCAGTAATTCCCCAGCCTTGGCGACGTGAAAGCGTCCGTGCATGCCATCCTTCTCAGGCCGCCATTCACCGACACCAACCCCAAAACCAGCGTTTTCGAACAGGTTCAGGATTTGCGCCTCATTGAATATGCTGGCGTTATATTTGACCGGGAAGACCACGTACCAATCATGGAACTCCCCGCGATACCGAAGGTCCGATGTCAATGAAATTTTGACGGTATCCTCGCGCATCACTGGCTCTGGATTTGGCCCGCGCAACTTGATCAGTTCCCCATCAATATGAAATGCACCCCGCGCCTCCGTCATCCGAATGTTCTCCACAAACCGACACGCGGAAACCGCCGCAGACTTAAACGCGATGGTGGGGAACCCGTAGCCTCCATCCGGGTGGTGATATAGACTGTCCCGGAAATCTTGCTCTGGATCCTTGGGTGCTTTTTTCTGAACAGCCGCACCCCGTTGCTTATCCAGCATCTGTTTCTTGGCCTTCTCGGACCATCTGTGGACGATCAAACTGGAATCACCGATCAAGGTGATGGTCATCGTTTTGATGACGATGGGTGGAATCTCGATAATTGCCATGCTCCATTTCCTTTTCTTCGTTGTTGTTGTGATTGAATTGTTTGTACTTCCTTGCCTGCCGTGCCATACCGTGTCAGGTCATACCTCGCCTTACCTGCCCTACAGACCGGACCACACCCCGCCGCAACCCGCCAAGCCTGCCATGCCAAACCCTGCCTCATAAAACTTTAGCCTGCCTGCCCCGCCATACCTTCCCCCACCCAACCTCACCGGACCCCACCTTGCCTGCCGTGCCACAACTTGACTTGCCTTTCCAAACACCGCCACGCCTGCCTGGACATGACCTGCCGCACCCCACCGTTCCGCACCTAACCCCGCCTCGCCTGCCTTGCCATACCTCCCTCGCCCCACATCACCGGACCCCACCTCGCCTGCCCAGCCAAGGCACGTCACGCCAAGACTGCCTCGCTTGCTATGGTCCTTATCCTTCCTCCTGTTGAATAACCATGGTTAAACCGCACGTCAGACTGGCCAGGAGTCGGGCTTTTCGGACCATGAATCCTGGCCGTGTGGGTCTGTGTCACCTGTCAATCTGCCTCGTAGGCTTTCAGCCTTGCTCACAGCCATGGTGAAGGCTGTGATTCACAATGTTCTTTCCGGTGCCCTTGGCTCGAACCCATCGTTCGGGTTGCGAACCATCGTGCATCTTGCTGTCCATTGATCGCGTTCCACCTCCATACCGCAACCAGGATGCCATCTGTGCAAATTGGATTTTTCATATTCAATATCAGTATCTTGTGTAGGTCATGGAACGGCAATTCGTGGGGTTGGCCGTTTTCTGGTGGGGTTTTTGCGGGAAAATCGGAAAATGGAACGGTTTACCCAGAAAATGGAACGGTTACCCAGGAAAATGGAACGGTTTACCCAGAAAATGGAACGGTTACCCAGGAAAATGGAACAAAATGGCACTCATCGTGGAACAAAATGGCACTCATTATAAGGCCGGTATCAGCAAACAAACGCTTATTAAACAATCATGTAACTGAGTTTTCTGCCCTCCATTCAGCATGGAACGAAATGGCACCCATGCCGGAACAAAATGGCACTCATGCCGCAGTTGGATGGCAAAATGGAATGCGGGAACAACGAATACGATCGGATTATATTATTAGGAACAATGACATCTGTCTGGATGCTTGCTGGCCATGCAGAATGGAACGGAATGGCACTCATGCCGAAACAAAATGGCAACTACTCCATAATGGCAGGTAATCCCTGGTGATGGCGTCTAGAATTTGTTAACCTGTGTCCCATGAACAATTTCAAGAAGATCCCAGACATTACGAGCAACGAGCAAACGCCGCTCACACAAGA
>JADFYM010000066.1 GCA_015233035.1 Magnetococcales bacterium | reverse complement strand
TGGCTCGGTGCGGTCAGTCTGGGGAGGGCGTGGGCCCCCCCCCCCGGCCCCCCCCACGCTTTTTTTTTAAGCGTGAGCAGGGGGGACCGGGGGGGATTATCCCCCCCGGTGGGGTCCAGGGGCAAAGCCCCTGGTGGGGTTGGGGGCAAAGCCCCCCAAAGGCCGCAACCAATCAAAGCCTGCCATGTTGCACAACCCACGTCTCAGCCTGACGACGGGCGTCACGATCCATCTGCACAATCTCCTCAATCGACCCCAAACCGCCCGCACCGGCACACTGCGTCATGGTCGATTCCACCAAACGGGCAATATCCAGAAAACCGATTTTTTCTGCCAGGAAGGCATCCACCGCCACCTCGTTGGCGGCGTTGAGCACGGTCGGTGCCAGGCCACCCTGCTGGAGTGCCTGATAAGCCAAGGCCAGACACGGAAAAGCGGCCGGATCGGGGGCGGGAAAAAAGTGCAACCGCCCCAATTGGGCCAAATCCAACGCGGGCACGACCGTCGTGATTCGTTCCGGCCAGGCCAGGGCCACGGCAATCGGGGTCCGCATGTCGGGAACCCCCATCTGGGCCAGGACCGACCCATCCCGATAGGTCACCAGCGAATGCACAATGCTTTCCGGGTGTACCACCACCTGAATCTGGGCGGCCGTCACTCCGAACAGATGAAATGCCTCGATCACCTCCAGACCTTTGTTCATCAGGGTGGCGGAATCAATGGTGATTTTCCGTCCCATCTGCCAACTGGGGTGGGACAAGGCCATGCCGGGTGTCACCGATTGCAACTGGTCCCGCGACCAACCGCGAAACGGGCCACCGGAGGCCGTCAACACCAGTTTGTCCAGATCGCGGCCAGGCAAAGAGAGCACGCCTCCCGGTTGCGCCGTCCGGCAGCCATTGCCCAGAACCTGAAAAATGGCACTGTGTTCGGAATCGACCGGAATCAAGCGGATGCCCCGACGGGCCACCTCGGCCATGAACAGTGGGCCAGCCATGACGAGGCACTCCTTGTTGGCCAGGGCAATATCCTTGCCCGCACCAATCGCCGCCCAGGTCGGTTCCAGACCGGCTGCTCCCACCATCGCCGAGACCACCATCTGGGCCGAGGCCCAGGTCGCCGCCTCCATCACCCCGGCCAAGCCAGACAACACCCGAATGGCTGTCCCCGCCAGGCCCCGTTTCACCGCGTCGGCCTGTTGGATCTGGCCAATGGCCACCACCTCGGGTTGAAACCGCAAGGCCTGTTCAACCAGACGTGACCCGTTGCGGCCAGCCACCAACGCAACCACCCGAAACCGTTCGGGATGGTCGGCAATGACACTCAGAGTGTTGATCCCGATGGATCCCGTGGATCCCAGCAGGGCAATGGTCTTGACCGCCAAGCGTCACCACTCCTTCAGGGGCTGGTGGGGATGAGCGCGTGCATCCACAAAAAGAGATAATAAACCGGTGCGGCAAAAAGCAGGCTGTCCAGACGGTCCAGCACACCGCCATGGCCGGGAATCAGTTGCCCGGAATCCTTGACATTGGCCTCGCGCTTGGCCAAAGACTCGGCCAGGTCTCCCATCTGTCCGACCACCGACAACACCGCCCCCAGCAGGGTGGCATCCAGCCAATCATAGGGCAGCGAACAAAGACAGGCCACCGTTCCCCCGGTCGCACTGGCCAACACCACCCCCCCCAAAGAACCAACCCAGGTTTTCCCGGCACTGACATGGGGGGCCAGTTTGCGTTTGCCCCACCGGCGACCGGCAAACAGGGCACCAATGTCGGTTGCCCAGATGGTCAACAGGAGAAAAAAGACCAACCATTCCCCCTGTTCCGCATGACGTATCTCCAACAGCAAAGCCAGGGGCAACGTACAATAGAGGACACCAAAAAAACGCCGCCCCACCTCTTCCAGAACCCACTGGCCGGCACGGTAGCGCAACACCCCTTCGGCAAAAAAAATCAGCAATACCAAACTGCACAGCCCGGACAAAGGCAGCCAGGCCACCCGTGTCAGCGTATGGGTCTCCGCCTGGATGGTCACCCCCAAACCCGGAATCCATGACGACAGGATCAGCAGTACCCCAAACAACAACCACAGAAAATGGTACAGAGAGAAAGGGCCGCACAACTTATGCCATTCGTAGGCCAGCAGCATGGCCACCAGTACCACCAGGGGAACCAGATACAGAGACGGCCCCGCCAGCAACAGCCACAACAGCGGCGAAGCCAGCACCAGAGCGGACACCGACCTTATGATCATTTTGGGATCCAAGACGCGACTCAAACAGCCGCACCAAAACGCCGTTCCCGTCCACCAAACTCTTCAATGGCTTGGTGGAGGTGCGTGGCGTCAAAGTCGGGCCAGTAAATGGGTAAAAAGACAAGCTCTGTGTATGCCATTTGCCAAAGCAGAAAATTGCTGATACGTTGTTCCCCTCCTGTCCGAATCAACAGGTCTGGATCGTCCATCCCGGCCGTCGTCAGGTATTGTGCAAACAGATCCTCGGTCATATCCTCCGGGACCAGACGCCCCGCCACGGCATCCCGGACCATACCCCGGGCGGCATCCACCAACTCCTGACGACCGCCATAGTTGACCGCCATGTTGAATTGCAGTTGGGTATTGCCCCGCGTCCGCTCCTCCAACTCCTTGACCTGTTCTTGAATCGGTTCCGGCAACTCGTGGACTCGACCCAGGGCCCGGAAACGGACCTGCTCTTTGACCAGCTTGTTCATCTCATGGCGCAAATGAAACGCCAACAGGCTCATCAGGGCCGACACTTCCTCTTCGGGTCGTTTCCAATTTTCCGAAGAAAAGGCATAGAGCGTCAAGATGGGTATTTTAAACCGGAGACAGGCTTCCACAGTCCGTCTGACCGCTTTGACCCCTTGCCGATGACCCTCCACACGCGGCAAAAGACGCGCGCGCGCCCAGCGTCGGTTGCCATCCATGACAATGGCGATATGACGGGGCAGTCTCCGCAGGGGGAGAGTCAAGTCAGACATGGGACAGCCGGGAAGATAAAATCATATCTGTAAAATATCGGCCTCTTTGTGGACCAGGGTGTCATCCACCTCCTTGACGTACAAATCGGTCTGTTCCTGGACCTTTTTTTCCCAAACATGCAGATCGTCTTTGGATATTTCCTTGTTTTTCTCGAGCTTTTTGATCTGTTCCAGCGCATCCCGCCGCACATTGCGCAAGGCCACTTTCGCCTGCTCGCCATATTTCTGGATCAGTTTGACCAGCGATTTGCGCCGCTCTTCGGTCAGTTCCGGCAACGGAATACGCAACAAGGTGCCATCGCTGAGAGGGTTCAACCCCAGATCGCTCTCCCGAATGGCCTTCTCGATGGACTTCAGGGTTTTTTTGTCCCACGGTTGCACGGTGAGCATCCGACTTTCCGGGACATTGATGGAGGCCACCTGATTGAGTGGTGTCGGCGAGCCATATACATCCACCAGGATATGATCCAGGAGACTCCCGGAAGCCCGACCCGTGCGGACCGTGGACAGCTCCTCCTTGAGGGCTGCCAAACATTTTTTCATCCGTTCATTCAACAGGGCAAAGAGTGCATCAGCCATTAGTCCGCTCCTATCCGTGTGCCACGCTTTTCACCCCGGATGACCGCCGCCAGCGCGCCCTTTTCCAGAATGGAAAACACCAAAATGGGAATACGATTGTCCCGGCACAAAGTGATCGCCGTCAAGTCCATTACCCGCAAATCCCGGGATAACACCTCATCGAACGAGAGCCGGTCATAACGCTGGGCCGTGGCGTCCCGTTTCGGATCGGCATTATAAACGCCATCGACTTTGGTGCCTTTCAGCAACAGATCGGCATGAATTTCCGCCGCCCGCAAACTGGCGGCGGTATCCGTCGTGAAAAAGGGATTGCCCGTCCCCGCCGCAAAAATGACCACCCGACCTTTTTCCAGATGGCGCACCGCCCGGCGGTGGATAAAGGGTTCGGCCACCTGCGGCATGGTGATGGCCGATTGTACCCTGACCGTCAAGCCAATCTTTTCCAGGGCATTTTGCAAGGCCAGGGCGTTGATCACCGTGGCCAACATGCCCATATGATCGGCACTGGACCGCTCCATCCCCAAGGCACCGCTGGAGACACCCCGAAAAATGTTGCCCCCGCCCACCACCAAAGCCAGTTGAACGCCTTGATCGTGGACCTCGCGCAACTCGGTCGCCAACCGTTCCAGAAACCGGGAGTCAATGGCGACACCCTCACCCATCAAGGCTTCGCCCGAAATTTTGAGCAAAACCCGCCGCACCGGTTGTTCCATTGTCTCCATGCCCACTCCTAACCAGCCGCTTTCGCCACCTCGGCAGCAAAATCTTCCTCTTTTTTCTGGATCCCTTCACCCAGAACATAACGGACAAAGCCGCTCACGGTAATGGTCGTGCCCATCGCCTTGGCCTGGGCCACCACCACATCGTTCACCTTCTGGTCCGGATCCATGACGAAGGGCTGCTCCAACAGGCAACTCTCCCCATAAAACTTGTCCAGTCGACCGGCGACCATTTTGTCAATGATGCTCTCCGGTTTGCCGGAACTGCGGGCCTGCTCGGCCAGAATGGCGCGCTCCCGTTCCACGGCCTCGGCGGGGACTGCCGTCCGATTCAACCAGGGGGGGGCAGAGGCCGCGACGTGCATGGCCAGCTTTTTGCCCAGGCTGGCCAAACCCGCCCCATCAGTCGAAGCCGACTCCAGGCCCACCAACACCCCAATCTTGCCTTCCATGTGAATATAAGGCACCACCACGCCCTGCGTCACCTGGAGCCGCACCAGACGGCGCAGGTTCATGTTTTCGCCAATCGTGGCAATCTTTTGGGTCAACTCGTCTGCCACCGAACGGCCCGTTTCGGGATAGCCCAGGGTTTTCAGTTGTTCCACATCCGTCACCCCCGATTGCAGACCCAGTCGGGCAGAAGTTTCGGCAAAAGCGACAAAATTTTCATTCTTGGAGGTAAAATCGGTTTCGGTGTTCACCTCCAGGAGCAGGCCCTGGGTGCCTTCCACCACGGCCACCACCTTGCCATCCGCCGCCACCCGTCCCGCCTTTTTGGAGGCGGAAGAGAGGCCCTTCTTGCGCAGCCAATCCACCGCTGCTTCCATATCGCCCCCGGTCTCTTCCAGGGCCTTTTTGCAGTCCATCATGCCGACCCCCGTCTGTTCCCGGAGATCTTTGACCATCTTCGCGCTCACCGCCATCGTCTTTGTATCCTTAACTGTTACAATCCGCACCCGGCCCAAGGGCCGGGTTACCTGATTTTATCCGCTGGTTAATTAAACCGGACATATTGCGAAATGCGTAGTTTCCGTCATCCCCGCGAAAGCGGGGATCCAGGTCTCGCATGTACCACCTGGATTCCCGCCTGCGCGGGAATGACGTTTGAAAAACTACGCATCCCGATGTAGGCTTGGTTTAATCGTTTTCAATGACCATTTCTTCGAGGCCAGTGTCCAGCGGCACCCCTTCCGGCAATTCCGGTTTTTGTCCCGCGTTGGCATCGGTACGCGCCATCAAGCGGCCTTCCAGGATGGCATCGCCCATTTTGTTCAAAAACAGTTTCAGCGAGCGGATGGCATCATCGTTGCCAGGCACCACCCAATCGATCGGATCGGGGTCGCAATTGGAGTCCACCAATGCCACGACCGGAATGCCCAACTTGTTGGCCTCCTTGACTGCCAACGATTCCCGATTGGTATCCACCACGACGAGCACATCCGGCAGGCGGCTCATATTCTTGATGCCACCCAGCGAACGCTCCATCTTTTCCCGTTCCCGCTCCAGTTTTTGCACCTCTTTCTTGGTTCTGGATTCGTAGATGCCATTGGTCTTCATCTTTTCAATCTCTTTCAGGCGTCTGATCGAGCCCTGGATGGTTTTCCAGTTGGTCAGTGTGCCGCCCAGCCAACGATGGCTGACATAAAACTGTCCGGTGCGCCCGGCCTCCTCTTCGACCATGTCCACCACCTGCCGTTTGGTGCCGACAAAGAGCACCACGCCGTTGTTGCCAGCCCGGGACCGCAGAAAGCTGTAGGCATCCCGCAACAGAACGACGGTCTTTTGCAGGTTGAGAATATGGGTGCCGTTCCGGGCGGTAAAGATAAACCGTCCCATTTTGGGGTTCCAGCGTTTGGTCTGGTGTCCGAAGTGAAAGCCCGCGTCCAACAATTCGCGGATGGAAAATTTGGCCATTGCTACTCCTGTTGTTTTGGTTGTTCACCCGCTGCGGTTGTTTTGCTGCGGCCCACAAACTCTTGCGAGGCACCGGGACCGCCAACCCTCAGCGTGAAAGATGGAAAAATAAAGTCAACCGGCCAATTCTAATCGGTCAGCCGTTCATTTGCAAGTACCCCTCGACATATATGCCAAATCTAGCTGCATGTCCTTTTTCTTGATAATTTTATCAAGGGGGTCCGGGGGCAAAGCCCCCACCGGCAACACCCACCCTACCCATCAGCGTATCATTTTCTCTGCTGCAAACGGCATGTCTGTTGTCTCGCGCAAGCTGGTCAATAAATTCCAGGCCTGATCCACCTGGTCTTGACTTCCTTGCAGGTGCAGGACGATGGCTCCGGTGCAGTCATCCACGCCACCGGCGGCCACCGGGGTGGCTTGCACCCCACTCAGCAGGCGCAGGGCGTCGATTTCGGTGATGAGGGTGGCACATCCTGCCATGATGGGTATATATCCCACGGCGGATCCCATGACCCGGTTGACGCGCCCCTGTCCCAGGAGACCACAAGCGGCGGGTACGGAGGGGATGGTTTTTTGCAAGGAGACGGGCAGGATCAGCTCACCGCCTCTGGCCAGCAGGATGGCCAGGGCGGCTCCGATGGTGCCGCCAGCGGGGGAGGCCACCAGCACGGCGGCATTGCCCTGGGCATCGATGGCGTTTGCCCCCTTGATATAGATGTCACCGCTGCCAAAGCGGTCTAGCAGTGGGGCTGGCCAACCTCTGGTCAGCACACCTTCTTCAAAGAGCAGCGGTCCTGTGCCTCGTCCTGCGCGGGGTGTCTCGCCCAGGGTGCCATCCCGGATCCAGCCAACGGCGAAGCTCTCCTGTCCGGGATCGAGGCCGGTCAGTGCCCAGGCGACGTAGCGGGTTGTGGTGCTGCCGACGATCACCATGCGCCCGGCTTGGGTGTGAGCCTGGACCTGTGGCAGGCCAGCCACCGCCTGTCCGATCAGTCGTCGCCCCTCTTCGGGACGCACGACCACCACGGCGGTGTGAGTGGATGGTACACCATGAGATGGAATGGAAGCGTTCATGGCGGTACATTAACGCATTTTCCCCAGCCATGCACGGCCTTTTGGCCGTCAGAAAACGGAGCGGTATGGAAAAATCGGGGGGGATGCACAGAGTGACTTGCAAAACGCGGGCGACGGCTGTAGAGTTCGCGGGTCTGGTTCGTCCTGTTCGTCTAGTGGCCTAGGACATCGGCCTTTCACGCCGGTAACACGGGTTCGATTCCCGTACGGGACGCCATTTATACATTTCAAGACATCTCATAACAGCCAAGAAGCCCGCAAAATTAAGTGTTTGCGGGCTTTTTTGTGTCTGAGGACTACCGAAGAAACCTGTTGACAGCCCACAGGTGCAACGGTATTTTCAACGGTATGTCGTCACCTACCGTTTGGAGATACCGTTATGCCCCTCACAGATACCGCAATCCGAGCAGAAAAGCCAAGAGACAAGCCGTTTAAGATGACCGATGGGGGTGGCATGTATCTCCTCGTCAACAAGGCCGGGAAATATTTCCGACTGGACTACACGTTCCAGGGTACGCGCAAAACGCTTGCCATTGGTGTCTACCCTGAAGTGACGTTAAAGCAGGCCAGGGAGAGACGCGACCAAGCCCGACGCTTGTTGGCCGACGGCACCGACCCCTCTGCACAAAAAAAAGCTGAGAAGGCGGCCAACCCTGCGGAGACCACATTCGAGACCATAGCCCGCACGTGGATTGACAAGATGATCCGACCGTCATTCACAGAGAAGCATACCCTCCTGGTCACGCGACGACTGGAGATCGACGCCTTCCCCGCTATCGGGGCATCGCAGATCCGGGATTTGCGCGCCCCTGACATCCTGGCTCTACTCGAAAAAATGGAACAACGGGGTGTCATCGTGTCAGCCCACCGGGTTCGGCAAATCATCGGACAAGTGTTCAGGTTCGCAATATCAAGCGGCAAGGCCGAGTTTGACCCAACGTCTGCACTGCGGGGTGCGTTGACCCCAGTCAAAGAGGAGCACCACCCGGCCATCGTTGACCCTGTAGCCATCGGGGAATTATTGCGGGCAATAGACGGATATTCTGGCGCGCCCGTCTCAAGGGCGGCATTGCGGCTGGCTCCATTGGTGTTCCTGCGTCCTGGCGAATTACGCAAGGCGGAATGGGTAGAGTTTGACCTGGACGGTGCCGAATGGCACATACCCGGTCCGCGTATGAAAATGAAGGAAGCGCATACCGTTCCATTGTCTCGACAGGCGGTTGCCATCCTGCGGGAAATCTTGCCCCTAACGGGCCATGCCCGATACGTGTTCACTGGCGCGAGGTCTGATGATCGGCCAATGTCCGAAAACACGGTGAATGCGGCGTTGCGTAGGATGGGGTTCGAGGTTGGCACGATGACCGGTCATGGTTTTCGAACAATGGCCTGTACGCTATTGAACGAGGGGGGATTTAACACCGACTGGATAGAGCGGCAACTGGCGCATGGTGAACGGAACAGTGTCCGAGCCGCCTACAACAGGGCAGGGCATCTACCCGAACGGCGGAAGATGATGCAGGTATGGGCAGACTATCTCGACCAACTGGCAGGCCGGAACGTGCTGCCATTGCGGGCGGTCGCAGTCTGATGGGGGCGGGAGTGGAGGTCCAGGTGGTGGAGGTCCAGGCAAAGGCTCGTGCATCGCGGACGGTGAAAAAGGACGGGTGTTGGCTACCTTTGAGGACCGCGATTTTGTCGTTCCAGGGGGTGGACACACCGGACGAGTACCCACAGATAGAGGTGCCGGACAGCCCGGAAGTTGAAAATCTTTTTGCTCTTGTGCAGGCGTATGCCTACCCTGGAATATGGCCAGACTTCAACGGACGACCTGCTGTTGCTTGGTATCGCAAGAGGGCAGACAGGATTGCGGAAGTCAACTGGCCGGAGTTTGTAATATGGTGCCTCACGAAGAAACAGAAACCCACCCGCGACCCGATAGACCTGCTTGACGATTGGGACTGCACAACTCCGAATATCAGAAAACGAATCCAGGATGCGGACCCAACAGCCAGAAGAACAGCAACAGAATCAAGGGATGCGGCGATACAGGCGGCGGCGGAGCGGGTTGCCCATGCGTTGATCAGAGATAAGAAAAACGCGGGTATAAAAAGCATAATATGTGTTCTTTTCGGCAGACCAGAATGGGCAGGGTTGTCTGCGAGTACACTTGCCCGGATTATCACAAAAACTTGGTGACAGACACCCCGCCGAATTGAGTAAAATTAACCAATAAAAACAACAGCGTTTTGGCTTGCTCCCCCGATTGACACCCCTTCACGGCTGCGGCAATTCTTTGTATCCTTTAGGCATGTTTTCCATTTATGTCTGAAAGGAGTTTTAAATGCACAGTAGCACATTTCACATACCCACCGATGCAAGCCCATTGCACACCCCACCCCGAATCGACAAAATCCTCTCCAAAAAGACGGTCATCGAAATGACCAGTGTGCCACGCGGGACTTTGGACCTTTGGATCAGCAAGGGTCTGTTCGCTGCACCGTTGCAGTTGGGTCCGCGCCGCGTCGGTTGGCGCGAATCCACTGTCACGGCATGGATCGACAGCCGCACATCGGCACGGGGTTAACCTGTGACCGGAGCACTAAAAGAAACCCCCGATGTCTTGGCGGTCGATCAGGGGTCAAATGAACAGCTTAATTTTGCTGATAAAGTTAGCACAACGACCGGAGACGGTCAAGCGGTCGCGAGCCTTAATAAAAAGTCAAAACTGGAATGGGCGTTGTATCTGGCCTCCCTTGGGTTTCGGATTTTCCCGCTGATCGAGGGGACAAAGAACCCTGGCATAGACGCCTGGCAGAACAAGGCATCATCTGACCCCAAGCACATTCGGGATTGGTGGGTGTGCCGGATCACAGGCTGGCCGCAGAACCATAACATCGGTGTCACTGGCGGTCTCTTCCTGGACATCGATGTGAAGAATGATGCCCCCGGCATGTTGAACTTGAAGATGTTCACCGACAAATACGGTGCGCTCCCATCGACGTTCACTGTCAAAACACCGAGCGGTGGGCAGCATCATTATTTCCAGAACGAGCCAGGAGTCAAAAACTCTGCTGGAAGCCTCGCACGCGGCATCGACGTGCGGGCGTATCACGGCTACGTCGTAGGCGTTGGGTCCACGTTCCCGCTACCCAAAGGGCCTGACGGGGAAATGATCGATATCGAGTACGCAGTCATTGACGACTCGCCGGTTGCGGTTGCCCCGGAGTGGCTCGTTGACCGTGCCAAGGCGGCTTCACCCAGTGGCCGAGACCGTGACCGGGCAAAGCGTGGGCATACGGCTGAAGGCGTGACGCTGGATCACCCAGACGCGATCAGCCGGGCGCACCAATATCTGACGGTCGATGCAATAAATATCGAGACATCAGGTATCGGGAACATTATCACTTTCAAGACGGCTGCCCGCGTGAAGGATTTCGGTATCAGCCGGGACAAGTGCATGGAAATGTTGGACGAAATTTGGAATACCCGGAATATCGTGCCCAGGTCCGACTCTGATCTTGCCAAAGAGGTTGACAACGCCTACGGGTACGGCGGTTCAGAAATCGGGTGTGCTTCCTGGGAGAACGATTTTACGGTGTGGACGCCGGGGCCGGATGATCCGCCATCGCCGATAGGGTCCATGTCCGCCATGGATGGGATGATTTTTTCTCCATGCAGAAACGAACATGCTTTCGATGAGGTACCCCATGTCGTGGCTAGGTGGGTGCCGGAGGGAGAGGTGACGCTCTTTTCCGGGCACGGTGGTTCCGGCAAATCATATGTCAGCCTGAGCCTCGCGGTACACGTCGCGTTAGGGCTTCCCTTTGGGCAGTTGCGAACGACACAGACGAGGGTATTGTTCTTTTCGGCGGAAGACGGGCAGCGCATCATCCAGCACCGTCTTGCCCGCTTGTGCCAAACAATGGGTATCGACCAAACACGGTTGGACGGCTGGCTCTTCCCCATGGATGCAAGTAACGCCGACACAGCCTTGCACCGAGAGCAAAGAACCGCACCGGGCGGACAGCACAAGACCACAACCGCCATGCTCGACACCTTGGGTAAGCTTGTCAAAAAGTTGGACGTCGGTCTTGTCGTCATCGACAACGCGAGCGACACCTACGACGGCGACGAGATCAGGCGGGCCACGGTCCGGTCATTCGTGCGGTCCCTGCGGTCCCAACTTGCCTACCCAGGGCGGGCGGTTCTGCTGTTGTCTCATGTCAACAAGCTGTCTGCTGCGTCTGGGAAGAACGGAGGCACAGAGGCCTATTCCGGGTCAACCGCGTGGCATAATTCCGTGCGGTCCAGGCTAAGTTTGATTCCATCGGATGGGGATTCAATGTTGATCGAGCACGGCAAAGCGAACCTCGGACCGAAGGCAAAACCCGTCAGGCTGGATTGGCGCGACGGCGTTCCCATTGTGGCACAGCCTGCCCCACAAGACGACGGGTCTGAGAGTGACAAGGACGAAGCCGACAAATCCGCCATCCTCGCGTTGATAGCAGACTTCGATAGGCGGGGCGAGAGGGTTACAGTGTCAACGTCGGGACCAGGGAACTTGTTTCGCACATTAAGTCCAGCAAGAGACTTCCCAACAGGGGTTGATGCACCCCGGCTGACAATGCTGATTCGGGAGATGGAAAGCACCGGGCGCGTGTTCCGGCGCACCATCACAACACCAGATCGGAAGAAAAAGGAGGTTTTCACCCTGCGGGAGGCAGTCTGATTTGTGCGCCAATCGGGGCCAAAAGTGTGCGCCGATATATCCCCATACCCCTAGACGCCAGGGGGTCAATTGGCGCACCCCCTTGCGCCAGTGTTGCGCTGGTGATTGGCGCACAAGACTGGCGCACTGGCGCGAACATAAGTTATACAGGTTTTGGAGGCACAAAATCGCCTTCCAGCAGGGGGACAATGACCCAAACAATGGCCAGCAGTCAAATGCAGCAAACCGGATGCGGGGCTTTCCCGTTCCGTAAATTTCGCAGTCAAAAAGGACTTAAAATAGAATGAACAAAACTATCGCACCCTCGCAGGACAAAATCTTGCAAATCATGCCCGCACAGGGGCTTTACGCCAGTTACTCGGAGCCAAAAGGAGGCTGCGAGCACTACAATTTGCACCCGGTTATGTCCCTGGCCTTGCTCGAAAGCCAGAACGGGGAAACCGGCATCGGATGGATTGACTTTTTCGGTGTACCACACGCGGCGCAATGCCGTTTCTTGGGAAATGAAACCATCGATTTTACGGACCGTACATTGACACTCGTTCGGTAGCACAGTTGGCAGGCGGGGTGCGCTGGCGCGATCCGGCCACCCCCGCCAATCTCCCCTGGCCGACACAGCCCATACGATGGTCACGGCGGCCACTTCCAGCACGGACCCAGGCGCAGGCGGATGCGGCCACTTCCAGCACGGACCCAGGCGCAGGTCACGGCGGCCACTTCCAGCACGGACCCAGGCGGCACTTCCGCAATCCCCCCTCCCCGCCGACCGATCCGCCGATTTATTTTAAAGCAGGGTTCCCCTCTTTAAAAATAGCCCTTGATATAGTATCCCCGATGGGCTACTATAATCCCACGTTCAACATTGACAGGGGAAACGCCAACATGAAAACCGCCATCGCATATCTGAGAGTCAGCACAGCCGATCAAGCCACCGAAGGCGTGTCCCTGGAAGCACAAGAGGCCAAAATAGCGGCGTGGTGTTTGCTGAACGATTATACGCTGGCGGGCGCGTTCACGGATGCAGGCATATCCGGCAAGGACATGGCACACCGCCCCGAACTTCTGGCCGCACTGGCCGCGTGTCCCAAGGGCGGTGCGCTGGTGGTCTACAGCCTGTCCCGTCTCGCGCGTTCGACGCAAGACACCTTGGCCATTGCCGACCGACTCCAGAAAAAGTGCGTGGACCTTGTGAGCCTGAGCGAGAAGATCGACACGACCAGCGCAAGCGGCAAGATGGTCTTTCGGATGCTGGCGGTTTTGGCCGAATTTGAGCGGGACCAGATTGCCGAACGCACCGCCACTGCCATGCAGCACAAAAAGAGCAAGGGCGAATTGGTCGGGGCTGTCCCATATGGTCATGCGCTGGCGGATGACGGCTTTACGCTGGTCGCAGACGATGCGGGACAGGCGATTGTCCAGGAGGTGAAACGGTTGCGGTCGGAAGGCCTGAACTTGCAGGCCATTGCCAACCGGTTGACCACCATGGGGTTCAAGCCCAAGGGTGCCAAGTGGTATCCCCAAACCATCAAGAACATTATTGGAGCAAACCCATAATATGGCTGACATTGTTGACCTGGACAAAGAGCGGCGTATAGCCGCCAGTCTGCAAAGAATCGGTGACGTGCTGACAATGCACCCCGAACTTACCGACAGAACTTTCCAATACTTGAATGGAGAATTGCCCGCCATGCCTGAGCCAGAGAAGGAAACCCTCGTCATCAGCCTGAAGGTCTCGCCACAAACGAACGAGCGGTTGCAGTCATTGGCTGAACGGCTGAGTGGGGTTAAAGGCTTTGCCCCAGGTAGGCCGCGTCGGGCTATCACTCGCGCGTCGGTGATACGTGAAGCACTGGCCATCGGTATGGATGCGCTGGATAGGCTGGTGGACGGTGCCGAAGCCGACGACAAAAAAGGTACTGAGACCGGCGTTTAGCCCGTGGGTTGTTGGCACCTCCCCACCCCGCTAGAGAATGCTTGCAAAAACAGGGGGTTCCAATCTCCACCTAAAAAGGAGGGTGCAGGAAATGACGCAGAACGAGATGGCGCAACACCTTGGAATGTCGAGCAGAAACTTGCGCGACGTGCTCAAAACGCTCGGATTTCCAAGCCGAGGCGTGAATATCGATACGCTGCGTCTGAGGTACATCGAGCATTTGCGGAGCTTGGCCAGTGGTCGCGCAACAGAGACCGCGACGGCCAAGGCGACGGGTGCGACAACAGCCGGAGGTGTCCCATCCATCGGTTTGGAAAAAGCCCTTCTGACGCGGGCGCAGCGTGAATTGGCGGAACACCATCTGGCTGTTGCTAAAGGCAAATTCATTGCGCTTGACGATATGAAAACAGATGCCTTTGAAATGTTCCGTCGGGTGCGTGACCGGATGCAGGGCATCCCCGTTCGGGTGTCGAACGAATTGGCCGGTGCATCGGACCCCAGGGCAATAGAGGCCGTGCTCGACGGCGAAATCCGGGCGGCGTTGGTCGAGCTTTCGACGGGGGCGGCATAGGCCGAGGCACCACGCGGACAGGCCAATGTGTCACCCAGGCCGGAACGCGCAACAGGGAAGCGTACAGAAGGCGCAATCAATGGGTTGACGGCGTTGTTGGCGGTGTCGGTGCAGGGACGTGCATCTCCTGGACGGTTTGGGGAATGAACTGCACTGGCACCGGAAATGCGCGCAGGGTTCCCACGATCAGGCCGATACTCGCCAGAATCATGGCACCCATCTTGATGACCATGCGCAGTTCCATCTTTTCCAGTTTCGCGTCTATATCCCGTCTCAAATCGTCAATGTCGCGCTTGGTAGCCAACTCCTCTTTTCGGTTCTCCTCCACCTTCTGGATGACGACGGCCAAGGCTTTTGCTTGCGCTTCCGCATGGGCGGGCGGAATGCCTGCGGTCTCCAGTTCCTTCACATAGGCCAGCGTGTCAAACGTGATGGCGATGCTCATAGTGCTCTCTCCTCCTGGTCGGTCATTCCCCATACAATATCGCGCCCCGGCGGCATAAAGCAACAGCCACGAAATAAAATGCGCTGACGGTGCCGATGGTGGAGCGGGGTGGCTTGGTTCGACCAATAACATATGGTAGTTAATATGCAGAAATAAGTTGATGTAATTTATTATCAACATTCAAAATTTATACACATAATATAGGCCGAAAACACCCAGGAATAGCCATATCGACACGATTCAAAGGGGTCAAATGGCGTTCCGTGCTGAATAAAAGCGTTTTATCGATGAATTAAAGGTTGCAAACATGGAGAGACAGTTACATCTACAAGACTTGATTAAAACGCTTTTTAGTATTTCACCACACAGGCCACCCCACTGGTCGAGATAAAATGCACGGTGACCATCACCAGCCGTTGACGGAACAGCCCCGAATATGCCAGTTTTATGGTCCGGGGCCGAAAACCCCTCAATACGCGGACGCCGCACCCGACAGACCTGCGGCGTTTTTATGCCTAAAATTCCAACACTTACCTGCCGTAGTGCTGGTATTTTACCTGACTTCCCGTCACGTCTGCCAAACGTGACGAGGGTTTCAGGGCCGGGTGTGGACGAATACAATACCTCGCAAGGGGGAATATGTCCGCCGTCGTATTGCGGTTTTCGGCACCCGGCTTTTTTCCTCATGCCGGAGTACGAACAATGTCAAAGAAATCCACAACCCCCACGGAACTACCCGAGTCGGTAAAGCGGTCAATGGACGCGAAAGCCGCAGAGTACGTGGCGAAACCCACACCGCCAGACGAATTAAACAGCCTGATAAATCCAAAAGACCCAGATACTACGATGGCTATCGTGTCGGAATTTATTGATTTTTTGTGCGACGGGCTGGAGGCCGAAGCGGCGGCAGGATATCAAAACGCTTTTGGGTACATGCATTGTCTCAGATCCGTCCAGTCAGCGTTGCTCCATGCGGACGGGGAGTTTGTCAGCAAGGTTTGGGTTGCCAACAAGAAGGCAGAGGCCGCAGAGGCACGAGCAGAGGCCGCAGAGGCACGAGCAGAGGCCGCCGAAGCCAGGGCGCAGGCCGCATAGCCCGATCAACCAGCCGCCATGGACGGCGGCACTTTACCTGCACCCGGTTGCATCCACCAAGCACATTCCAACTCTGCCGAAGGCTGTACCCAACCCCGACGTTTCCATTGCCTGGGGGCAGGCGGCGCACCCTCTTTGCAAACCGCCTTCCTCCCTTGCCGTTTCTCCCTGTCGCGCAACAAAATACGCCGACGAATCCACACGGTGGACATATCGAAAAGCCCGCAAATAAAATCAAACGATCCGGCGGCTTTTTCATCCGACCGGAGCCAGGACATGGCATCCACCCTTTCGTCACTGGTCCCGTCGAGGTCATAGACCGCTTGTCGCAGAACCGACAGCCACAAGGCTTCCTCCGGCGTGGTCGAGCCTACCGCAGCTTCCCAAACGTCATCCATCTGTAGTTCGTCTTCCATGGCCTTCCCGCATTTAACTATTTGATAAGATTCGTATAGTACCATGCGGCTGGCGAGAAAGCAACACGCCGACGCTGGAGAAAAAGCCTCGTAGGGTTATCGGAGAGGCCGGGAAACGGGCGGGGAATATTACGGCATGGCCTGGATTTGGGGCTGGCAGACGAGCGTACAGAAAGGGAGCCTGCCTATCCGGTTGCTTGCCAATTTGGTGAGTTGATGTTAGCCTGTCGTCATGGACCCACGTGGCTTTCCGACAACGCTTCCTGAATTTCAACGGGTTTTTCCCGATGACGAAGCCTGCGCACGA
>JADFYM010000065.1 GCA_015233035.1 Magnetococcales bacterium | reverse complement strand
ACTCTCCTGGATGCCCGCCTTCGCGGGCATGACGGGAATGGGTATGACACGACATTCGCTCGTCATTCCCGCGAAGGCGGGAATCCAGGGTTCTGACTGGAATGACCGAAACGATGATCAAGGCCGGGGAATTTAGGCCTTGATCATCGTTTCGTCCACAAACTCTCCTGGATGCCCGCCTTCGCGGGCATGACGGGAATGGGTATGACACGACATTCGCTCGTCATTCCCGCGAAGGCGGGAATCCAGGGTTCTGACTGGAATGACCGAAACGATGATCAAGGCCGGAATTTAAATTTGAAAGAGAGAAACCTCCTCTTTCATGGCAGAGGCCATGCTGGTCAATTTTTCCGCCCGATCCCGCACCTGACTGCCCAGATCTTTGAGATCCGCCACGGTTTTCTCAATGGTGGCTATTTCGGCCGTAATGCCCACCGAAGAGCGCGCCGTCTCCTCGACCCGCACAAAAATATTCCAGGTATTGCGGGTGGTCTGATCGATCAACGGGGCCATGCGGGCCACATCACTGGAAGCCTTGACAATACTCTGCGTCACATCCGCAATCGCCTGGGAAATTTGCTGCACCTTGCTGGAAACCTCACTCACCCCCTCCATCGAACCGTTCATCCGTTCTGCGATCAGATCCGTTTTATGGGAAAGGTGCTCCATCGTCCCCTCAATCCCGCTGATGGCCACACTCTGCACGGCCACGGCCCCCAGGATCTCCCGATTGTACAGACTGAGTCCCCCCATTTTGCTGGCCATCTCTTGCATGAATTGACTGACTTGCAAAAAATTTTCCTCCAGTTCCCCAACCGATTCGGCAATCGTGGAGGCCGACCGGGCTGTATGCTGCGACAATTCCCGCACCTCATGCGCCACGACCGCAAAACCTTGGCCAAATTCCCCCGCACTGGCGGCTTCGATGCGCGCATTGAGCGACAACATGTTGATCCTTTCCGCCACATCCCCGATAAACTCCACCACGAGCTTGATTTTTTTCAAGGATCCCGCCAGATTGTCCACGAGGGACAAGCCGGTTTCGGTGCGGACACGCCCCTGTTCCGTCTCCGCATTGGCCAGATTGCATTGGTGCCGGATGCGCGCGAGGGCTTCCGAGATCTCGCCCACCGAGTGGGTGGCGGAAGCGACCCCCACGTTCGCTTCCTGCACGGACATGCCCAACAGGTTGAGATTGCTCCTGGCATGTTCGGACGAAGAGGCCACGTCGCCCAGCGTGACACTGTATACCGTGGAAGCGTTGGAGATAATATCCATATTTTCGGACATGATCGTCATCTCCCGGATCACCCGCTTCATTTTGCTGTCCATCTCCTCCATCATCGCGGCGGCATCGTTCATGTGCACACTCACCCCTTCGGACAGGGTGCGCACCTGCCCGATGGCCTCGCGCGCCGCATCAATCTCGGTGGCAACCCGGTCCGAGGCCTGGGACAATATCTGGAAAGAGTTGTCCAACAGATGCGACCGGGAAGAGATGTCAGAAATCAGGGAATGCAGGGTGGTACGCATCTTGGCGAAGACAAAAGAGAGAAAACCGAATTCCTGAATCACCGTTTGCGCGGCTTTGCCCGGTCGCAAATCATGCTGCACCAGTCGCTTGATCTCCTGAATGACCTGGTTGATGGGGTGCGTCAGAAAAAAGCCCAACCGCACCCCCAGAAAGGCCAACAGCACAATAAAGAGCAGGGCAATGGCCATGCTCCAGAACAACATGCGCGTGGTCTCACCACTGAAATCCGCTTCCGGGGCGATGACCGCGATATACCAGTTCAGGCCAAACTCAGGCACAAGCGGCACCACATGACCCACATGATCGGCATGATCGACCTCAAAATGAAACACCCGTCCTGCCGTGCGTTCAGCGGGCGAGATATTTTTATCCTGGCTGCGGGTAAATTCCAGAAAGGCGTTCAAAATGGCGGGATCGGCGACCTGGTCCATGCGCATCCGGTGCGCGGTCACCTGGGTGCCGTTTTTGTCCAGGGTGACGCCCCCTTCCGCGCCCGGCAGCGCGACCACCGCCCCTTGTTCATCAAAGATAAAAATCCGACTGTGGGGCGAAATGGTCAATGACTGCAAGAAATCGGCAATATCTTTCAAGACAATATCAATGGCGGTCACGCCAATGATGGTCCCCTGTCTGGCCACGGGCGAGGAGACGGTGACCCCCATCTGCCAACGGGTCTGTTCCTGATAATTTTCCTCCCAGGTATAGACATCCGTCCAATAGGTTTGGCCATTTTTTAATGCCCCGACATACCAGGGCCGCAGACGGGGATCATACACCTTGACCGGATCCTGCGCCTGGAGAACCAGTCGACCCGTAGCCCCTTTTTGATACCATACCGTCTTCAAGACGGGCGCGAGACGTTCCTGCACCCGGTCATGCTGCTCCTCCGCCCGGCGGGACAGTTCCAGGGCCTCCTGGAACCGCTGGCGCGCCTCTGGCGTATCACTCAGCCGTTGAATGACGCGCATATGCACAAGACCATCCTGCTCCTGTTTTTGCAGCCAATGGTTGCCCTGCCCATCGCCAAAATAGATCAGTTGAAAATAGGGATGCTGTTTGATCTCGGCTTCGGTCATCGCCGCAAACCGCGCCATGAAATCGGGATCCGCCCCATTCTCGGCCACAAAGGCCGCATTGATGGCGGCGGTGTAGGAGGCCGTTTCCAGAAACGAAACCAGCTTGTCCATGACATGGCCGCTGCCATGCCGCAAAGCGGTATAAGACATCGCCTGCATATGGGCCATGGAGAGAAAATAAGCGATCAGAATGACCACAATGGCTGGACCGGCGATCAAGGAGGTCAGCGCAACGGGGACCACCTTCCGTAAACGAACAAAATTTTGCTTGGGAAAATCATGAAATGGTGTCTGTGGCGGGCTTGCCTTGGCCCTCGACGACCGCCTCAACAGGGGTTGAGGTTCCATTGGATGACACGTTTCAGCCTCTTGCACGACCAAGCTCCCCCTGGCAAACCATTCAACTCTTGTAGAAAACCTCTACAAAAAACGGTCCGTTGAATGTTCTGAAATAACATTTGGTGCTTTCCAACTGCTTCGTGTAGACGACTTTGTGGTTTACCCCGGTGACAACCTGCGGCGGGGTCAGGTAAATGGCTCCATTGATGCGCTCCTTCACCGCACCGGCGACAATGTTGGCCAATTCGCCGAGCGCATCTTGCGCGGTTGCATCAAAAGATTCCAGAGGTTCCCCGGAAAAGGCGGACGCCAGACCCAAGGCGGCATGCAAGGGAGCCGACAGATGCACCCCCCCTTCCACCGCACCGGTAAAACCGATGATGGCCGTGATATCCGCCTGCGGCGGCTCATAGGACTGACCCTCCGGTTTGGTAACGGCCGGTCCCGCCTTGATGCCCACGTCGGTTGTGAAAAAAACCTTCACCGTCTCATCAATGGCCTCTCGTATCACGTCTGCCAGATCAGTCTGCATGTCTCATCCCCACTCGGTTTATATATTTTTACAGCGATAGTCTGCACCCATTGCCCAACGGGACAAAAAACGCCCACACCGATCTTTTTTCCGAGCGGCGAGGGACGAACGTCTCCATACTGTCTTTAATAGATAATAAGCAAACCAAAGGCCAACTCAGGCGTTCTGTCACAAAATGATATAAAATATTGTAAATGCGCTAAAAAATGCACACAACATCCTTGTACTTGCCGGAAACTCCCCGCCGGAGGGCGGTCAGCGTAAAAATAATTTTTTACACTTTGGTCGCATGGTGTAAAATAATTTGTCCATGGGAGAGGCCGTCTGCCTGCCCTGCAATAATCGATGGCGTTTGTACCACCCAGGAGGTATACTGCACGCGGTCATAAGCGACACATCCTGCTTTCGTCATTCCCGCGAAAGCGGGAATCCATTTGGCTTGTTGGACCTCCTGGATTCCCGCCTGCGCGGGAATGACGATACTCGTCAACTGTGACCGTGCGCAGTATAGAATACGGGGGAGTGGGTTTATCGCCCCGTCAACAGAAGATCCCGCGACACCTTGCCGGAACACGAGGCCATTGGCACCATGCGATTCTTGAACCCCAAGACAGATTTTGCCTTCAAAAAAATCTTTGGCTCCAAAGAGAGTGGCGATGTGTTGCTCAGCTTTCTGAACGCCATGCTCTCTCTCCAGCCCCCCAACCTGATTACGGCGGTACAGATCCTGGATCCCTACCTGGCACCAAAAATCCAGGGCATGAAGGACACCTATCTGGATATCCAGGTCGAGGACCAGCAAGACCGCCACTATATCATCGAGATGCAGGTGCTCAATGTGGCCGGACTGGAAAAGAGAATCCTGTACAATGCCTGTAAGACATATGCCAACCAACTCCAGCAAGGCGAAAAATATGACCGGTTGACGAATGTGGTCGCCATCACCATAACGGATTTTATCATGTTCGGCGAGTTGGCAGACCAGGTCACCCGCTTCATGCTGCGGGCAGCGGCCAATCCAGAGATCACCCTGGATGATCTGGAGTTGGTGTTTGCGGAATTGCCCAAATTTCACAAACAGGAGGAACAACTGGAGAGCATTGAGGATAAATGGTTCTATTTCCTGAAATATGCCGGTGATTTAAAAATGGTTCCCAAAATATTGGCCGAGGAACCGGCGATCAGGAAGGCGTTCGAGTTGGCCAACAAGGCCGCCCTCACCCCGGAAGAACTGGATGACCAGGAGAGACGCGAAATATTTATCCAGGATCAACGAGGAGCCATCCAGTTCGCCGAACGGAAAGGACGACAGGAAGGACGACAGGAAGGACGACAGGAAGGACGACAGGAAGGCCAGCGGGAAGGCATGGCAAAGGTGTTGACCAATCTGCTGCAACGCCGTTTTGGTGCCGTGCCGACGTGGGCCAGTGCCAAAATCGCCCAGGCGGACCTGGCCGCTCTGGAGGAATGGACAGGGCGGATGCTGGATACCCTCACCCTGGAAAGTCTCTTTGCTGACCGTGCCGATACGCCTCCCGGTGACAAGGGCTGACGCGAAGGCAGTTTCTGGGGGAGGGGGCGGTGAACCGCCCCTCCCCCAGACCCCCTCCCCACCCTTTTTTTTTAATCATTTTCAATCATTGCGGGTCCAGGGGGATCATCCCCCTGGTGGGGTTCGGGGCAAAGCCCCGGTGACCCACTACTCGCCCCCGGTCCTCTGCACCCGCACACCTTCCTGCAACTGCCGCAACAGCGGCTCAGCCCCTTCAAAATCAAACAGATCCAACTTGCGCAACAACGCTTCGACCACCTCGATATGGGACGACTGGGCAAAAAGAGTCCGCGTCTCCTCCACCAAAAATTCGGCAACAAATTTTTTTCTCTCCACATGCTCTGCCAGACGGCACAACAACGCCTGCGCCGCCACCGGATCGAACAGACGATCCGACGACACCCGCGCCACGGACAACCCGGCACCAGCCGACGCCGCCCCATCGCCCAACGAACGGGCCGAGGCCAGGGCCTCTGCCAAAGCCTGCCGCAACCGCTTGCGGGCGGCATGGACAGGCTTGTTGGTCTGCAACCGTTCTTCCAGCATGGCCGCCGCCGCAGACAATGACAGGGCCCCCAGATTGCCCGCCACTCCCCGCAGACGGTGTACCTGCTGCCGTTCGGCCTCCCGGTCCCGCCGCACCACACAGGCGGCCAACTCTGCCTCCGCCTGGGCAAAATCCTCGGCAAAACGGACCACCAGACGCCGCCACAACCGCCCATCCCCCCCCAGAGTGGCCACCCCCCGTTCCCAGTCAAATCCTGGCAAATGGTCTGGCAACCCGGCGGGTTCTGCTGGCTTAGCCGTGGCCACCGGTTCTTCGGCCTCGCTCCCGGTCCGGTGCGGCAACCAGGCCAACAACAGATCGGCCAATTGTTCCAGATCAATGGGTTTGGTAATATGTTCGTTCATGCCAACGGCCAGGGCCTCTGCCCGATCCTGGGCCAGAGCCGCCGCCGTCATGGCAATGATGGGCAGTTCCCGCCACGCCGTCTCGCGGCGAATGCGGCGGGTGGCCTCCAGGCCATCCATCTGGGGCATGTGCAGATCCATCAGCACCAGATCAAACGGCTCCCGCTGCAACGCCGCAATCGCCTGCTGTCCATCCCCGGCCACGGTCACCTGCAACCCCATCTGTTGCAGGAAGGTCATGGCCACCAATTGGTTGATCTCATTATCCTCCGCCAGCAAAATGCGCCCGCCGCGTACCGGGCGCATCCGCTCCACCGGGGTGGCCATCACCTTCGGGGCGGCAGGACGGGGTTCGGCGGAGACCGCCTCGCCCATCCAGACTTGCAGTCGGAAACAGGAACCGGCGTTGAGTTGGCTTTCCACTGCAATGGTGCCTTCCATCTGCTCCACCAGGGAACGGGTGATGGCCAAACCCAAGCCCGTCCCGCCATAACGACGGGTGATGGAGCCATCGGCCTGCTGAAAAGGCCGAAAGAGTTGGGCCATCTGCGCCTCGGTCATGCCGATGCCGGTATCCCGCACCACCACCTGCAACGCCACCCGCCCCTCCGGGTGCACGGTGCCATCCACCTCCACCTGCACCAGGCCGGTCTGGGTAAATTTGATGGCATTGCCCACCAGATTGTTGAGAATCTGGCCCAGGCGCAACGGGTCGCCGTGCAAAAAACGTGGTGCCGAGGGTTTGATCTCCACCCGCAGCGCAATTGCCTTCTCCAATGCGCTGGCGGCAAAGAGGGTGGTGGTGGTGTCCAGAAGTTGTTCCAGGGCAAAATCGACGGCTTCCAGGGTCACATGCCCCGCCTCGATCTTGGAATAGTCCAGAATATCGTTGATAATCCCCAACAATGACCGGGCGGAAAGATGCACCTTGGTCAGATAATCCATCACCCTGGGCGTCAGTTCCATCCCCAGGGCCAACTGGGTCAGACCGAGAATGGCGTGCATGGGGGTGCGAATTTCATGGCTCATGTTGGCCAAAAATTCGCTCTTGAGGCGGGTGGTGTGCTCGGCAGACTGCCTGGCCTCGATCAGCAACTGTTCGGCCTGCCGGTATGAAGTGATATCGTTCATCATCAGCATCAGGTGGGCCTCCCCCTTGCTTGAAAAGGGGATCAAATCACATTCCAACCAGACCTCCTTGCCAAACGTGGTCCGAATATGGATTTCGCACCGGTGGACGCGCCCACTGGCCAGGGCCAACTCGGCAGTCTGCAACAAGGCCGACTCGCGCCAGGTGACGACGGTGCGATAATTCTGGGCCAACAGTTGGGCGACCGTCGCCCCGGCAATGCGGGCGGCGGCCTCATTGGCCAGGATGCACGCCCCATTCGCCTGATAGACGGTAATCCCTGCCGTGGATGCTGCAACAATTTTCTGATTGAAGTCCAACAGTTCCGCCAAATATTGCTGGGCGTGAAACCGTTCGGTATTGTCGCTGAACGCCACCACCACCCCGGTGATCTCGCCATGGCTCTGGATGGGAGAGGCGATGACGGAGACCGGCAGTTCGGTGCCATCCTGACAGCGAAACTGCTCCTGTTCGCTGCGCTGCGGTCGCCCCGTGTGCAGGGTCTGCCAGACCGGACACGCGGTTGTGGCATGGTGCAGATGAAACAAGGCGTGGACATCCCGCCCCATCAGTTCGGCTGCGCTCCAGCCCAGCAGGGTCTGGGTGGTGGGATTGCAAAAAATCAGGTGCCCCTGCCGATCCAGGACAAACAGCCCTTCCCCCAGGGTGTCGGTAATCTCCCGCAGACGTTGCTCGCTCGCTTGCAGGCGATCGCGGGAGACCATGGTGGACTCCAGTTGGGCCGTCATCTGGTTGAAATGGGCCGAGAGGACCGCCAGTTCATCCTGACCGGTAAAGGTGATCCGCTGGGAAAGGTTGCCCGCCGCCACTTCGGCCATGGAGAGGCGAAACAAGCCCAGCGAACGGGTCATGTGCCGCACCATCACCCTGGTCAGGTGGGGCAGCATCAATACCAGGCAGACCAACAGACCCCAGCCGATCCAATTCTGTCGCTGTTCCTGGGTCAGGGCCCGTTGGTGACTCATCTCATGCAACCGTTCCACCAGCGGCAGGGTGCCCCGCAAGGTGAGCGACAGGCGCACCCCCAACCCGTTGGCATACGGCGTATGCATACCCGCAGAACGGGCCTTTTCCAGACTGTTTTGCTGGATGGCCACATACTCCTCGAACAGGCGCGCCGCCAGATCCAGATCCTCCTCGATCTCGGCGTACAACATCTGTTCCTCGGGCAAGGCGAGCCGTGCCTGCACCCGATGCAGCCCCTGGGTGACGAGAGCAAACTGGCTCCGCCATTGCCCCTCCCGCCGCTCGTTGGCGAGCACCACATATTCATGGCTCGACATGGCCAGGTTGGCGATGGACTTGTACAAGGCATCGGTACGGATGGCCTGCTCCCGGACGGCATCCAGATTGTGCTGTCCCAGCAGATAAAAAAGCCCGGCGAGGCAGGTCACCAGAAAGGGCAGGAGACCGATCAGGTACAGCTTGCTGCTCAATTTCATGGGGAGGACCTCATGAGCGTGATCATCGTTTCGTCCCGTGGGGGCTACTGGAGCAACAAAGCGGATGGGACAGGTCGATGCCGTTGTTGGGGGCTTTGCCCCAAGACCCACCAGGGGCTTTGCCCCAAGACCCCACCGGGGGGGATAATCCCCCCCGGTCCCCCTTGATCATGATTGAAAAAAAAGGGTGGAGGGGTCTGGGGAGGCGGTTCTCCGCCTCCCCAGAAATGGGCAAAACGATGCGCAAGGCTCTCCTCATGGCAGCAACGTCACGCCAAACGGTTTGGCGGCCTGCATCGCCCGACTGTCCATGTGATGCAAAAAATTGGGCATGGCTCTGCCCTGATTCCAGCCGTGCCCCATGGCCCATTCGGCCTCGTTCTCCAGCATCAGCAGCAAGGCCTGGGTCAAGGTCAGGCGCAAACGGATCGTGCGCCAATCCGGCTCCAGGGTGGCCGGTGGCACATTCAGCACCTGGGCGAGGATGGCCATGACCATCGGCCTGGATTGGTAGGCCACCTTTTCGGCTTGGTAGAGGGCGCGCAAGAGTTGGGTGGCGACAACCAGATGCTGGTCCAGCCAGGCCTGCCGCACCACCAGGTTGGCACTCTTGCGGTACAAGCCGGGTTCTTCCAGCAGGCGTACCGTGCCGCCAAACCGCTGTTTGGCCTGGCTGATGACGGGTTCGCGGCCCAGGAAGGCATCCACCGTCCCCTTGGCCAGGGCGTCGGGCAAGGCGTTGGTCTGAGCGGTCACCAGACGCACATCCGACTCGGTCATGTTCTGTTTTTGCAACAGCAGATGGAGAAAATAGTGGAAGGAGGTCATGGGTTGCACCCCGATGGCCCGTCCCCGCAAATCCGCCATCCCCTCGACGCCGGGCTCCGCCCTGACCACCAGTTTGTCATCATTATCCGAGGTGCCGATGGTGGCGATAAGACGCAGATCCGCATGATTGAAACTGGCGAGCATGAACGGCACATCGGCCACCACGGCCATATCGGCCCGATTGGCCAGCAGGGCATCCAGGGCATCGACCCCGATGGGATGGCGTTCCAGCACCACCTCCACCCCTTCGGCCTGGAAACAGCCATTCTGCTGGGCGATGGAGATCAAGCCGTTGGGCAGGGAGGGCGCATAGGCGAGCCGGATCCGCTCCATCGCCCACACGGGAGACGGCAGTGTCAGCAGAAGGAAGAGCACCGCCAGCCACCCGAGCCCATCACGCCGTCGCACAGGCATCTCCTGCGGCCAGATCCACCCCACACACCCGGTTGCGCCCCGCCCTTTTGGCTTGATACAACAGGCGGTCAGCGGTGGCGAGCAGCATTTCACGGCCATCCTCCCGCTCGGGGATGGCGGTGACGCAACCGATGCTGATGGTGACCCGATCCGCAATGGGGGAGTGGGCCGCCGGAATGTTCAAGGAGAGAATGGCCTGTCGAAACCGTTCGGCCAGGGCAAGGGTACCCGCATGGTCGGTACCGGGCAGGAGGACGGTAAACTCTTCGCCCCCATACCGGTACAGACTGTCTCCGGCCCGGAACACGGTTTGGGACAATGTCTGCGCCACCTGCCGCAGACACTCATCCCCGGCACCATGACCGTAATGGTCGTTGTAGAGCTTGAAAAAATCAATATCGATCATCATCAGGGAAAACGGGCCGCCGCAACGGACGATGCGCCGCAACTCCGGATCCAGGGTCTCTTCCAGACAACGGCGGTTGGGAATACCGGTCAAGCCATCGATATGGGCCAGCCCTTCCAACAGGTCGGTACGGCGTTTCAGGTTGATATGATTGCGAATCCGTGCCCGGGCAATGGCGAGGTGGAAAGGTTTGGCAATATAATCCACGGCCCCCAGATCCAGCCCCCGCTGCTCATCCTCCACATCACCCTTGGCGGTGACAAAGATGATCGGAATATTCTGCAACGACGCATTCTCCTTGATCCGACGGCAGGTTTCGTAGCCATCCAGGTCGGGCATCATCACGTCCAGCAGGATCAGGTCGGGTTTGTCCGTCTCGGCTTCGAGAATGTCCAGGGCCATGGTGCCACTGGTGGCAATATGGATACGGTATTCCTGATGCAAGGCTTCCGCCAACACCCGAATGTTGGTGGGCATGTCATCGACAAGCAAAATTTTGGGTTGCTGAATGGGTGACATGACACCTCCCTGTTGGATGAATACGGGGTTGCGGCCACCAGGGGGATAATCCCCCCCCGAACCCCCTTGATACTGGGTGAAGAGCTCCGGGGAGGATGCTCAAGAGCACTCTGGATGAGCAACCTGCAACCTCTCCTGTAACCGGCGCAACAACGGTTCGGCTCCTTCAAAATCAAACAGATCCAGTTTGCGCAACACCTCTTCAACCGCCTGGACATGGGGCGACCCGACAAAGAGGGCGCGTGTCTCCTCCACCATTGTCTCCGTGACAAATTTTCCCCGCTCCCGATACTCGGCCAGACGGCTCAACAACAACTGCGCCGCCACCGGATCAAAACGCGATACCTGGACGGCGGGCGGCTCCTCAGCCATATCGCGCAGAACACAGGCCGAGGCCAACGCCTCCGTCAAGGCCTGGCGGAACCGCTTGCGGGCCGCATTGACATGCTTGCCGGTCTGGAGCCGTTCTTCCAGCAGGGTGGCAGCGGCGTGCAGCGTCATGGCCCCCAGATTGCCCGCCACCCCGCGCAAACGGTGTACCTGCTGCCGTTCGGCCTCCCGGTCCCGCCGCAACAGGCAGGCGGTCATCTCGGTCTCGACCTGGGCAAAATCTTCCGCAAAACGGGCCACCAACTGCCGCCACAACCGCCGATCCCCCCCCAGAGGGGCCAGACCACGCTCCAGATCAAAACCCGGCAACGACTCCGGCAACCCGTCGGGTTCTGCGGGCACCGCCATGGCCAACGGTTCCTCGACCACCGGCTCTGCCCGCCGGGGCAACCAGGCCAACAAGACAGCGGCCAGTCGGGCCGGATCAATGGGTTTGGCGACATGTTCATTCATGCCAACCGCCAGGGCCCGTTCCCGATCCTGGGGCATGGCCGCCGCCGTCATGGCAATGATAGGCAGTTCCCGCCACACGGCCTCGCCGCGAATGATCCGGGTGGCGGCCCAACCATCCATTCTGGGCATCTGCAAATCCATCAACACCAGATCAAACGCCTCCCGTTGCAACGCCTCGATGGCCTGCTGGCCATCCCCGGCGATGGAAACCCTGAGGCCCATGCTTTGCAAAAATTTCATTGTCACCAACTGGTTGATCTCGTTGTCCTCCACCAGCAGAATATGGCAACCGCGCACCGGACGCATCTGCTCCACCGGGGTGACATCCCGTCGCCTGACCGTGGCACGCAACTCTCCCTGGGCCACCAGGAGGGCATCCAAGAGACGGGAGGGGATAACCGGATTGTCCAGCAGGGCATCGGTGCAGGCCGTCGCGCTCTCCTGTTGCTGTTCGTCCACCCCCACGGAGGAACGGATCAGCACGATGGCCGCCTCCCGCCGATAACCCGCTGCCCCCATCTGCCGGGCCAGGGTGAGCCCATCCAGGCCCGGCAGGCGCAGATCAATGAGGAACAGGTCATACCGGCACCCCGCCTGCAACAGGGCCAGGGCGGCCTCCCCGGAGGTGACCACCTCCACCTGCAAGCCCCACCTCTGCAGGGAATGGCGCAAAATTTCGCGCGCCGTGGCATTGTCATCCACCACCAGGACGGTCCGAAACCGCAAGGGCGGACGGGGCGGCGCGTCCGGTTCAGCCGGGACGGCGGCCTGCATCTGGACCTGAAAGCGGAAACAGGAACCTTCGTTGGGCTGGCTTTCCACCTCGATCTGCCCCCCCATCTGCTCCACCAGGGAACGGGTGATGGCCAAACCCAGGCCCGTCCCCCCGTAGCGACGGGTAATGGACCCATCGGCCTGTTGAAATGGTTGGAACAGTTGGTCCATCTGCTCGGCTGTCATGCCAATGCCGGTATCCTGCACCGCCACCTGCAAGACAACCCCTCCCTCCGGGCGGGGGATGACATCCACCCCCATCTGCACCTCGCCGGATTGGGTAAATTTGATCGCATTGCCCACCAGATTGTTGAGAATTTGGCCCAGGCGCAGGGGATCGCCGTGCAAGATGCAAGGCACCTCCGGTTGCACCGCCACAAACAGTTCAATCTCCTTCTCCCACGCGCTGGCAGCAAACAGTGTGGTGGTGCTCTCCAGGAGCTGTTCCAGATCAAAATCCACCGCCTCCAGGGTCAAACGTCCGGCCTCAATCTTGGAATAGTCCAGAATATCGTTGAGAATCCCCAACAATGAACGGGCGGAGGCATGGACCTTGCCCAGATAATCCTGCACCCTGGGGGTCAATTCCATGCCCAGCACCAACTGGGTCAGACCAAGAATGGCATTCATGGGGGTGCGGATTTCATGACTCATGTTGGCCAGGAAGACACTCTTGACCCGACTGGCCTCTTCGGCGGCCTGTTTGGCCTCCAGCAAAAATTGCGCGGCCTGCCGATGCGGGCTGATATCGTTGGCCATCAGCATGAGATGGACCTCCCCTTTGCTCGTAAAGGGGGTCAAATCACATTCCATCCAGACATCCTTGCCAAACGAGGTCAAGATATGGACTTCGCACCGCTGCGCACAGCGGGTCGCCAGTGCCAACTCGGCGGTCTCCAGCAAGGCCGACTGTTGCCAGGAGCGGATGGTGCGATAATTCTGGGACAACAGCCGTTCCGTCGTGGTGCCGACAATACGGGCGGCGGCCTCATTGGCCAGCACGCACGGCCCAACCGCCCGATAAGCCAGGATGCCTGTGGCGGATTCGGCAATAATTTTCTGGTTGAAATCCAGCAATTCTGCCAGGGATTGTTGGGCCTGGAACCGTTCGGTAATATCATTGAACACCACCACCACCGCCGTGGTTACCCCATCCCGCACGATGGGCGAGGCGATGACGGAGACGGGCAGCATGGTCCCATCCCGACGGCGAAACTGTTCCTGTTCGCTGCGGTGGGTTTGCCCGGTGCGCAGGGTCTGCATCACCGGACACGCCTCCCGGTCGCGATGCACATGAAACACCGCGTGGAGATCCTGCCCCCGCAGATCGGACGCGGTCCACCCCAGTATGGTCTCGGTGGCCGGGTTGAAAAAGGTCGTCTGTCCTTGCCGATCCAGGACAAAGATCCCTTCCCCCAGGGTGTCGGTGATCTCGCGCAAGTGCCGTTCGCTCTCCCGCAGGCGGTCGCGGGAGAGCCGCAGGGAGCCAGACCAGGGCAGGATCACCAGCAGCAACAGGAAAAAAAGGCTGCCCGCCCAGGCGGAACAGGAATACAAAATCTCTTTTGCTTCCGCCACATGGAGCAAGGCGAACGAAAGGAATGCGAGCAGCAACAAGCCCACAAACACCTTGACTATCGAACGAACGGCAAAGGCATTGCAGGGCAGGTTGAGACGAATGCGCATGATGATCTTTCCTGGCAAAAGGCCTGCGGCCATCACCCATTGGTCATTTCGACGACAGCGGGCATCCACCACCAGGGGGAGAATCCCCCTGAACCCACAGTAAGGATACGTCTCAAAACAGGGTATGGTGTCGAATCGGGAAGAATTTTATCACAGTATACCCTTGTTTTCTACGCTATTTTAATGACCACATTGGCCATTCCCTGATGTGCCAGCCTGGACCGGGTGACAGGACGGCGTCCGCCAGGCTTAAAACCATCCCGTTATACACATCGCAAAAAATTGTTATTATTCATGGGGGTCCGGGGGAGATTATCTCCCCCGGTGGGGTCCAGGGGCAACGCCCCTGGTGGGGGCCGGGTGCTTCGCCCCGGAAAAACAAGCCCCTGGAGTTGGAACCACCAACATATTGCTACTGTGTCGTTTTTAATCAGCAGCCCCTTGATGCCCCTGGCGGGGCTCCGCCCCGAACCCCGCCAGGGGCTTTGCCCCTGGACCCCACCAGGGGGATAATCCCCCTGGACCCCTGCAAATATCAACGACTTGTTGAGATGTGTGTAATGGAATGGCTTAAAACGGCCACACAAACCAGTTGTTTTCCTTCTCTTCGCGATTGGTGGTCAGGGAATCCTTGCACTGCGCCAATTGCGCGTCATAACGGGCGGCATTGCGTTCCACCTTTTCCGCCACCCGCATCAACCATGATTTTTTACGATAAGAACATGCCGCATAACCCCCATGCCCTTCATGGTAGGCCAGATAGAGATTGCGGGCATCCCACTTGGAAATATGGAGTTTTTTATAACTGACATGGTTGTACCAGCCGATAAAATCCACGGCATCCCGGAAATCTTCCCGGTCGGCGCGCTTGTTGCCCGTCTGTCGCTTGTATTCTGCCCAGGTACCATCCAGAGCCTGGGCATAACCCAGAGCCGAAGAGAGACGCTGCCCCGGCAAAACCCCCATGAACCCTTTGCTGATGGGTCGAGCATCCGACCGGAATTTGGACTCTTGATGGATGATGGCCAATTGCACATGGACCGGCGTCCCCCATTGGCGAAAGGAGTCATTCATGACCTGATACCAACTGTTGCGCCCCTGAAAAATGCTGCAGGCATTGTTGATGTCAATTTTGGACATGGGCGGTTGGGATCCCCCCCCCTCCAGCTTGGGCACTGTGGAACAGCCACTCAGTACCACCAACACCCCCCCCAGCAGCACAAAACCGACCGGGCGTCTGCCCAGGCGAAACAGGTTAGAAAAATATAGGAGAGTAGCCATGCTTTTATGCTCCCAACAACTGGCGCACACGCTGCGCATCGGCTGGGGTATCCACACCGATGGTCATGCCATCTGCCACCACAACGTGAATGGTATGGCCATATTCCAAGGCACGCAGTTGTTCCAACCGCTCCCGTTGTTCCAACCCGGTGGCGGGCAGGCGGGCAAAAGTTTGCAAAAAATCAGCGCGGTAGGCATACAGACCCACATGCCGCAAAAACGGGGCCGTCACACCCTGCGGAGAGGTCGCCTCCCCCTGCCGGTCCCGGTCAAACGGGATGGGCAGACGGGAAAAATACAGAGCCAACCCCCGACGATCACAAACCACCTTGACCACATTGGGATCGTTGGCCTCCGCTGCATCGTACAGCGGGTGGGCCACCGTGGCCATGTCGAGGGTGGCATCCGCCCGCAGAGGAGCCGCGACCCGATTGATCAAGGCCGGATCCAGCAACGGCTCATCCCCCTGGACATTCACCACAATGGTCGCCGCCAACCCCCGTGCCGCCTCGGCCACCCGATCGGTCCCGGACACATGATCCGGCGCGGTCATGACCACCCGCCCGCCAAAGGCCACCACGGCATCAAAGATGCGGGCATCGTCGGTGGCCACCCAGACAGCCGCGACATCGGCCTGCATCGCCCGTTCATAAACATGCTGAATCATGGGTTTTCCCCCCAGATCCAACAGGGGTTTCCCAGGCAGACGACTGGAGGCAAAACGCGCCGGAATAATCACGACGATGGCATCATTCATGGGTATACCTCTTCCGTTGTCATTGTGTGGGCACCGCTCTGTGCTCACCCCGTCCATCCTCGAAAGCCACCAGTTCCGCCACCATGGAACCAAGCACCAGTTGGGCCTCCACCTGCACGGGAATGCGCCGGGCATCATCCGTCAACCAAACAAGGATGGGCTGCTTTTGCCGAAAGGATGCCGTATTCTCCACGACAACCTGCACAGAAAACACATTAAAATCCCCCAATTCGGTATGCAACAACCGGCTGCCTCCAGCGGTGATGGCCAGACAATACACTTTTTCCCCATCCACCACCTGCCGTGCCAGATGATGTCCGGGCAGCAGGTCCGGCCAGGCACGCAGGGCATAAAAACCGCTCAGGGGATCGCCAACCTGGTCATTGCCCAACGGAATGGGACGGGTTTCATCCGGGCGTCCTGTTTCACGCCGCAGACGCACCACCTCACGCATCTCCCGGTCAAACAGGTAGGAGGTCCATTTGGTCTGCGCGCCCTTATGCTGCTCACTGACATACTGTTGGGCGGCAAACACGGCATCATGGCGATGGCCCTCCGCCTTGCGCCACTCATCCAGGACGTGGACGACCCGGACCGCGCCTGCGGTGGCCACCGAAGCCTGTGCGGTATACGGACCGTCCGGTGTCCCACTCAGTTGCAGGGTGACTTCTCCCGCCGGAACACCCAGCCAACTCACCTTGAACCGGAGCTTTTCACCCGTTGCGGCACCCCAAAACCAGTCTGTTTCCGCCGCCCCGACCGGGATGGCAAAAAACAGAGCAAAAACGAATAAAAAAAAAGGGTGGGGGGG
>JADFYM010000064.1 GCA_015233035.1 Magnetococcales bacterium | reverse complement strand
CTCAAATAGAGCACCAAAAGCGGCCATACTACCCTGAAGATGCCGCAGCGTAAACACGCGAACGACGGTTCCAGGGAATCCTATCCAAAAACCGGTCAACAGCCAAGGCCCGATTTGGACACCCCATATTTCCATTCACTTTCCCGAATTGCTCCGGTATGTCCCAGAATTCTGTACCGGTCGAAAAAAAGCATTCTGTCGAGCATTCACTCGATATTAATTACTGATATGTTTTGCTATTCTGCTGCTCCAACAAGTCACATGGTGTGATTTTCATTAACATAACATGCCGTTAAGGAGATATAAAGTGATGCTTGTCAACAATGACCCGTTGCGCAACTTTCGCATGTTGCAAGGTGAGATCAATCGGCTTTTTGAACGGGATGTGGATGAGTCCAATGGCGTGATCAGTCAATGGCCGCTGCGGGTGGATATCCATGAGGATGCCGATATGATTTTTCTCGAGGCCGATGTGCCCGGCGTGGAGCAAAAGGATGTCAAGGTTCATGTGGAAAACAATCTGCTGACCATTTCCGGGGAACGTCGGTTGGAGGATGAAAAAAAACGGGACAGCTACCACCGGATCGAGCGGGCCTATGGTTGCTTCAGTCGGACATTTCAACTGGGGGCGACGGCGGATGTGGGAAAAATCCAGGCATCCTACAAAAATGGTGTGCTGTTGATCTCATTGCCCAAACTGGAAGAGAGCAAACCTCGTTCCATCGAGGTGCAGGTTCAGTGATCAACCCAATTCTCAACAGATGAGGAGTACAACTCATGCGTCACACAGTCCAACGAAGTCATCCAGGGGTGTTTCTGGTCGTCGGGATGGCATTGTCTCTCGTACTCTGTTCCGGGATCCTGTGGGCCGACCCGGCCAAGACGGACACCAACAGCATTGGTGTAGAGTTTGTGGTGGTCCCTGCGGGGACGTTCATGATGGGATCGCCGTTCGATCCGAATGTGTTCGATGATGAGATTCCACAGCACAAAGTGACCATCAGCAAGCCTTTCAGTCTGGGAAAATACAAGGTGACCCAGGCACAATGGGAGGCTGTCATGGGGAACAATCCCAGCGATTTCAAGGGAGAGAACCAGCCCGTGGACAGTGTCAGTTGGGAGGATGTCCAGTTGTTTATCCGGCGGCTGAATATCAAGGAGGGCACCAAGGCGTATCGCCTGCCCACAGAGGCGGAGTGGGAATATGCCGCCCGGGCTGGGACGACAACGTCGTTCTACTGGGGAGAGAGCGAGAGCGAGATCAATCAGTATGCCTGGAACAAGAACAATTCCGGGATGCAGACGCATCCGGTTGGTCAGAAAAAGCCCAACGCCTTTGGTTTGTACGACATGTCTGGCAATGTGTGGGATTGGGTGCAGGATTGGTATGATGTCAAATATTATGACAACTCACCGGAAACCGATCCGTCAGGCCCGTCGGCAGGTTCCAAACGGGTGGCTCGGGGGGGTGGTTATGGTCTTGAGTTGATCTATCTCCGCTCTGCCGTTCGCGATGACAGCGACCCTGGCCATCGGAGCAACCGCCTGGGCTTCCGTCTTTGCAAGACTTCTCTTTGACACAGGCTTGTCTTCTCTGCGGTCCGCAGTCTGGAGGGCTGCATGAAGAAAAAACCGGCCCACCGGGGGGCAGATCCCCTGGGTGGGCCTTGCGGGAACGAAAGGGAATGCGGGGGGGTGAGCCGTGGCGAGCCTGTCGTTTGGGCAACATCCAGGAGGATAGCCCGTGAGTGATATCAACAGCAGGACAGAGCAACAAAACGCACGACCGGATGCCAGCACGGAGCACATATTGTACGGTCCCCAGACGCAACGTGCCCTCGATAATTTTACCCTGGGTGGGGGGCCGATGCCGGTTGCCTTTCTGTGGGCGTTGGCGCGCATCAAAGGCACGGCTGCCCAGGTCAATGCCGATCTGGAACTTTTGCCCAGGGATATGGCGGCGGCCTTGGCCTTGGTCGCCGAAGATGTGGCGGCGGGCAAACATTGGGCCCAGTTTCCGGTCGACCGCTACCAGACCGGTTCGGGTACCAGTTCCAACATGAACATGAATGAGGTGCTGGCGACCTTGGCCACCCGTCTCCTGGGGCGAGCGGTCCATCCCAACGACCATGTCAACCGCTGCCAAAGTTCCAACGATGTGGTGCCTGCGGCCATTCGCCTGGCCGCCTGCCGACAGATTCGGGATGGCTGTCTGCCGGACCTGCTCGTCCTGGAGGAGGCACTCCGTCGCCAGGGCGAGGCCCATGCCACCGTACTCAAGACCGGGCGTACCCATCTCATGGATGCTCTGCCCATCCCTTTGACCCTGGAGTTTATGGTCTGGGCTGAGCAAATGGCTTGGAGCAGGGAGCGGTTGGAGGCGGTGCTGCCGCGCCTGGGACGCTTGCCGTTGGGTGGCACGGCGGTGGGCAATGGGGTAAACGCCCATCCCCGGTTTGCCGACGAGATGGTGGCCAGACTGGCCCATGCCGAGCAACTGCCCTTGAGTCTGGCCCGGCCAGCCGGAGCGGCCATGGCCGGTCAGGAGGCATTGCTGGAGGCCAGCGGTCAGGTGCGCACCGCCGCTGTGGCGGTGGCCAAGGTGGCAGAAGATCTGCGCTGGATGAACTCGGGACCGTTGATGGGGTTGGGCGAGATCCGCCTTGCCAATCTGCAGGCCGGATCCAGCATCATGCCGGGCAAGGTGAACCCGGTGATCCCCGAGGCGGTATTGCAGGCGTGCAATCAGGTGATGGCGTGCGATACCGCCGTGGCGATGGGGGCGCGAGGGGGCAACTTTCAACTCAACACCCAGTTGCCCCTGATGGCCTGCAACCTGTTGGAAGGGATCCGCCTGACCGGCAAAGCCGCTCGTCTGTTGGCCGAAAAGGCCGTGGCAACCGTGCAGATAGAGCGGGCAAAGCTGGCCGCCACCCTGTCGCGCAACCCGATGTTGGCGACGGCCCTGGCTCCCGAGATCGGTTATGACCAGGCGACCGCAATCGCCCGCAAGGCGGCAGAGGAGGGGTGCACTGTGCTGGATGCGGCCCGCGCTCTGACAGATATTCCTGTCGAACGGTTGATGGTTTTACTGGATGTCACCCGTCTCGCCAGCGATGGGTACCACCCGCAGACCTCTGCGGTGGCCAGCACAGGACAGACACGGCAGGCAACGTCATGAAACTGAAAAATCATGACCATATCGCCATTATCGGCGGCGGTCCGGCGGGTTCATTGACGGCCTGTTTTCTGCTGGAAATGGCCCAGAAGATGAACATCAGTCTGCATGTGGATATTTTTGAACCGCGCGATTTTACAGCCACAGGTCCGCCGGGTTGCAATATGTGTGGTGGTGTTGTTTCGGAGTTGTTGATGCAAAAAATGGCTGCCGAAGGGATCAGTTTGCCCAAGAGCGTCCTGCTGGATGGGATCGATTCTTACGTCCTGCATACCGATGCCGATGCCGTATTCATCCGACCGGCCCGTGCTGAAATGCGGATTGCCTCCATCTTTCGTGGTGCGGGTCCCCTGGGCGCGGAAAGTCAACGCCCACTGCCCTGGACCAGTTTTGACCAGCATTTTCTGGAGATGGCCATGAACCGTGGCGCACAGCACATCCCGCGCCGTGTGCATCGCCTGGCCAGAACAGCCGATTTGAAGTTACAGGTATTCTTGCGACCGGAACGGGGGGAGACAGCCGGGTGTGAAACACCCTCCGATCCCTATGACCTGCTGGTCGGTTGTGTGGGACTCAACGGTTCCGGGATCAAACTGTTCGATGATTTGGCCTTTGGCTACCGCCCGCCCCCCAGTGATCGGGCCTGGATTGTGGAACTTTACATGGGTGACGAGGAGGTGCATCGCCGTTTGGGCAACGCCATGCATATTTTCTTGTTGAATATTCCCAGGCTGAAATTTGCGGCCATGATCCCCAAGGGTCATTATGCAACCTTCATCATTCTGGGCCGCGATGTGGACGAGGAACTGGCCAACCAGGTGTTCCATGCCCCTCAGGTACGACAACTGTTCCCGGACGGCTGGCACAATCCGGTGCGACCTTGCCATTGTCAACCGCGCATCAGTATCGGTTCGCCACAACGACCTTTTGCCGACCGCGTGGTTCTGGTGGGAGATTGTGCCGCTTCCCGTCTGTACAAGGATGGCATTGGTGCCGCCTACCGCATGGCCAAAGTTTGCGCCCTGACCGCCCTGACGCGCGGGATTACGGCCCAGGATTTTAAACAGGGCTATTGGCCAGCCTGCCAGAGTCTGGAGCGGGATAATCGTCTGGGCCATATGCTGTTTGCTGTGGATCGCCTGCTGCGTCATTTTCCCCCTTTTGGCCAAGCCCTGTTGATGGTCATCCGGGACGAGCAAAACCGCCCGCAAGATCCGCATCGACTCGGTTCGGCCATTTGGGACACCTTCACCGGCAGTGCGTCTTATAAAAATATTTTTGTGCGTGCGGCGCATCCCGTCGTGGTGGTGCGGTTGCTCCGGGCGGTCAGCAAAGCAATTTTCACCCGGATCCGGACCGGCAGGCAGGTGCAAAAACAAGGATATCCACATGTTATTTAACGGTGACAAGCCGATGCTTGGCAAGGAGTTCGCGGACGGTGAAACCATCACCTGGGCCGGGGAATCCGGTGATTGCCTGTATGTCATTCTGGAAGGCCGTGCGGAGGTGTTGGTAGACGACGGCAGTGATGCCCCATTCCGCTCTTCCATACTGGAAAAAGACAGTTTTTTCGGAGAAATGTTCATGTTTTCCGAGGGGCCGCGTGTGGCAACGGTGCGCGCGCTGGGGCCCGTGCGGGTCATGTCCATCGACAAACATGGCTTTCTCCAATGGCTGGCAGAAGATCCCTCTTTCAGTATGCGCATCATGGCAAAAATGGCAGAGCGCATTCGCACTCTGAGTGCCGAGGTGGTCCGCTTGCGTACCGTATTGCGTACCAGGGTGCCGCATGAAAACGCCTGACCAACGTGCAACCATCCTCATTGTGGATGATGCGCCCGACAATATTCGCCTGCTGGGCAGTATTCTGAATGGAGAGTATCAGGTGATGTTTGCCACCGGTGGCCGGGAGGCCATGGTGTGCGCTGTGGCCGAGTTGCCGGATTTGATTCTGTTGGATGTCATGATGCCGGAGATTGATGGCTTTACCGTCTGTGCCTGGTTGCGTGACAACGAGAAAACCCTCGACATTCCAGTCATTATTGTCACGGCGATGCACGATGCCGACGCGGAGACGCGCGGGTTTGCCTCGGGGGCGGTGGATTTTTTGACCAAGCCGGTCAATCCGCCCTCCGTGCGCGCCCGGATTGCGGCACAATTGGCGTTGCGCAGGCAACGGAATGAACTGGAAAGAGTCAATGAACAACTGAGGGAACTGGCGGAGTTCGATATCCTGACCGGATTGCCCAACCGCAAACTGTTCCAGGATCGATTGCAACAGGCAGTCAGGGCGGGAGAACGCAACCAATGGACCTTTGCCTTGCTGTTCGTGGACCTGGACCGCTTTAAATGGGTCAATGACACCCTGGGCCACGACGCAGGCGATACCCTGTTGATCGAAGCGGCCCGCCGGATGAAGAGTGTGGTGCGCAAGTCCGACACGGTCGCACGATTGGGAGGGGACGAGTTTACCGTCATCCTCTCCGATACGCTCCAGGAGTCCATGGCCGAGTTGGTGGCGCACAAGATACTGGAACAACTGTGTGCCCCTTTCACCCTGAAGGGACAGGAGGTGGTGATCTCTGGCAGTGTGGGCATCGCCCTCTTCCCAGGTGACGGTGCCACAGCGTCGGAACTGGCCAGAAATGCCGACAGTGCCATGTATCAGGCCAAGGAAGCGGGTCGTAACACCTTGCGGTTTTTCTCGCAGGAGTTGAATCGACTGGTCTGCCGACGCATGAGCCTGGAGAGGGAAATGCGCCAGGCCTGTCAAAAAAACGAATTTTTTCTCGACTACCAGCCCAAGATCAAGAGTACGACCGGGCAGATCATGGGTATGGAAGCCTTGCTGCGCTGGGATCATTGCCGCGAAGGTATTCTCTTCCCGAAGCAGTTTATCCCCATGGCCGAGGGGACCGGCCTGATCGTGCAGATTGGGGCCTGGGTGTTGCGTACCGCCTGCCGTGACGCAGCCTGCTGGGCGGATGACGGCTTTCCCGATCTGAAACTGGCCGTGAATCTGTCCGCTCTGCAGTTTCGGGAGGGGGATAAGCTTTTGCACCTGGTGCAAGAGATCCTCCAGGAAACCGGTTTTCCCGCCCGCAATCTGGAATTGGAAATCACCGAGAGCATGATGATGACCAATACCGAACAGGTTTCCGCCACCCTGTGGCAATTGCGCGCCATGGGGGTGACCATCGCCATGGATGATTTCGGGACCGGGTACTCTTCCCTGGCCCTGTTGAAGCGTCTGCCCGTCCAGGTGCTCAAGATCGACCGCTCCTTTGTCAGTGATCTGCATCTGGGTTCCAGTAATGCGGCTTTCATCTCGGCCATGATCGCAATGGCCAGGGAATTGGGCCTGCATGTGGTGATGGAAGGGGTGGAAACCGCCGAGCAGTTGGAGATCCTGAAAAGCAAGGGCGGGGATGATGTGCAGGGGTTTTATTTCTGTCCCCCGTTGGGGCGGGCGGCCTTTCTGGAACTGCTCCATGGCCGGATTCCCCTGGGAGGTGGTGCGGGCGTACCCTTTTTTGTCCATTCGTGAATACTTGTGGTTGTTTGTTTGGCCACCTTGTCTTGAACCATAAAACAGATAGAACAGGAGAACAGTCAATGAACGAGACATATCTTGCCGCCGCCAACGGTCATCCCATTGCAGACAATCAGAACACCATTACCGCTGGACGCCGTGGACCCGCCTTGTTGCAGGATGGGTGGCTGATCGAAAAACTGGCCCATTTTGCTCGTGAGCGCACGCCGGAGCGGGTGGTTCATGCCAATGGATCGGGGGCTTTCGGCACCCTTCGGATTACCCATGATATAACCCGCTACAGCAAGGCCAAGGTTTTTTCCGCCATTGGCGAAGAGACTCCTGTCTTCGTGCGGTTTTCCACGGTGGCTGGCGAGCGTGGTGCGGCCGATGCCGAGCGGGATGTGCGGGGATTTGCCATCAAGTTTTACACGGAAGAGGGCAACTGGGATATGGTCGGCAACAATACGCCGGTATTTTTTCTGCGTGATCCACTGAAATTTCCGGATTTTATCCACAGTCAGAAGCGCGATCCCCAGACCAATTTGCGTTCCAATGTGGCCGCCTGGGATTTTTGGACCCGCCATCCCGAATCCCTGCACCAGGTGACCATCCTGATGTCCGACCGGGGCATTCCACAAAATCTGCGCCAGATGCACGGGTTTGGCAGCCATACCTACAGTTTTATAAATGCCGCAAATGAGCGGTTCTGGGTAAAATTTCACTTCAAGTCAAAACAGGGTATCGCCAACTGGACCGATGCGGAAGCCGCCCAGGTGGTCGCGAAGGATCGGGAATCCTCTCAGCGGGATTTGTACGAGGCCATTGCGCGGGGCAATTTTCCGCAGTGGCGTTTTTGTGTGCAAATCATGCCGGAGCAGGAGGCCGCCACCTGTCGCATCAATCCTTTCGATCTGACCAAAGTATGGCCTCATGGCGACTATCCCCTGATTGAGGTGGGGGTGTTGGAGTTGAACCAGAACCCGGAAAACTATTTTGCCGATGTGGAACAGGCGGCTTTCTCGCCAGCCAATCTGGTTCCCGGCATTGCCACCTCGCCGGACAAAATGTTGCAGGGACGACTGTTTGCCTATGGTGACGCCCAACGCTATCGGTTGGGGATCAATCATCACCAGATTCCAGTCAATGCGCCGCGTTGTCCCTTTGCCCGTTTTTTCCACCGCGATGGGGCGGCACGGGTGGATGGCAACCAGGGCGGGCGGGTGAACTATCAGCCCAATCGGCTTGGGGAATTTGCGGAAGATCCCGCCGCAGCCGAGCCACCACTGCGGCTCGATGGCGCGGTTGATCGCTATGATCATCGGGAGGATGAAGACTATTACAGCCAGCCGGGGGATCTGTTCCGCTTAATGTCTCCCGACCAACAGCAACAACTTTTCGGTAATATCGCCCGACACATTCGTGGTGTGCCGGGAGACATTGTGGCCCAGGCCGTGGCGCAATTTCGTCAGGCCGATCCTGCCTATGGGGCGGGTGTCGAAGCGGCAATAGGCATGGATATCTGTGACCTGTGTCACAAAGCATATACTGCAATCGGTGTGCAGGGCGACAGTGTCTGCCACAATGATCATGTCATGGCGGGTAACGGCATTTTTGCTGGTGTGCATGAGCCAGGACATGCCAGAGACTTTATGGAAATGCTCTGCAAGAAGCTGAAAAGTGAAGCACAGTGTTCTGCATCCGACAGCATGAAACCGTTTTCCTGTTTGGACCGGTTGCGCGAAATAGCCGCCAATTTGAGAGGCAGAAACTTGCAAAAGGACGCAGAAATCACGCACCCTGAAGTGAATAAAGAGGCGGCTTTGTGAATTATTGACGCCTTCTACGGTGTCAGATACAATTAAACTGGACCCAACGAGTGGAGGTTGATGGCAGGCAGGGACAAATGGCATGAACGATACCAGTCGCAAATATTCTCCCAACCCAAAGCATAAGGAGCCTTGGCGACCGGGCAGGAAGGGGGCCTTGTGCCCGCCATGGAGTCATTCGTTGGCCCAGGAGTTGCTGAAACATAAGTGAGGCGCACCCGAATACGAACAAAAAGGCGCGGTATGCCACCCGCCAGGGGTTGGCCTTTGAGGCTTATCCAGATGGTCGCGGGGGCTGGCACGGCTATCCCGTCGGGTGGCACGAGGTGCCTGAGAGTATTTGCAATAAATGGCTCCAGGAGCAAGTGGTTCAACGTTCCGATGTCAGAAGATACGAGTTTCTTCAGACGGATGGAAAGGGGCGTATCGTCGAGTAAGCGATGAAGACAAACGACTGGAAAAAGTTTGGCAAGAGATCCCTGTTTGCGTTTGAATATCGGTTCAAGAAAGATCCTGACCGGGGGCGCGGTGCGACCTCCCTGGAAGCCGCCTCTTGGGGTGAATTTTGTCTCTGGGTACGGGACAAAAATTTGTGCCTGCATCACGACCATGGTCAGTTCCACGATACAGTAACTTGGTATCTCTTGCCCTTGTTGGCCTGGCTGGCAGAAAACTGGGATCCTTTGTTCCACGAGGAACGTTTTCCGGTGCCGTGTGAAAAACTCGATGCACGTGCGGGATATATGGATTCCCTGAGACGGTACCTGGGCGATACCGATCCGAACATGCAAGCAAAAAGTGCAGTCTGGTACGCCTGGTGGGAGCGTCATGGTTTGCGGTCCTGTCGCCAGGGGGGTGTATTCCCGGATGTTTTTGTCCGTCGACTGATGGACTTTGCCGAAATTTCCTGGGGAAATATGCCCATCGCGGGCACGGGAGAAGATTTTTATTTTGCTGTACCGATGGAGACAGCCTTGTTGCCCGTGGAACAGGTCGCAGAACCCTTGTTGCAAGGGTTGCGGGATGCTGTTCTGGCGTTGCAAGCGGTTGACGCCAGCCAGGAGATGATGGCCCTTGCGGCATGTGTGCAGGAAATTGCTGGTGCGGGTCGGTGGCGTACCCGTCTTGCCTGGTATGCAGAGAGAATGGTGGAGTTTCTGGATCTCGTTCCAGATCAGATCAGGGGCGGTTTGGAGCAAAGCCAGGGCTTTATTCGTCGGTTGGCTCCGTCGGGCGGCATCATGTTTGGTGCCCTGGCTCCAGAGATTGGACGTGACGATGTTGCAACGCTCTTTCATGCCTTTGTCACTGCGCATCAGGGGGACAGACAGGAATCTGAGTTGTTGCGCACCGTGACGAGGCAAGACCCGAGTTTTCCAGAAAAGGAACCTCTTGACGAGGGATATGACTCCGCCCTGGATCTTCTGGATGCATTGCATGTCACCGAAGCAGGGGGGGGCTGGGTGGATGTGCATGCCGTTTGCCAACAGTTGGCTATCGAGATTGTGTCGGTAGACTTGACGGACAGCAACATTCGCGGTGCCGCGTTTGCTGGCAGGAAGGTGACGCCAACCATTTTGGTCAACAGGGCGCACCGGAACAATCAACAACCGCATGGACAACGTTTTACACTCGGCCATGAGTTGTGCCATATACTAAACGACCGGTTTTTTGGTGGTGATGTGGCTGTCGTCACCACCCCGTGGGCACCGGCCGTGGTTGAGGAACGCGCCAACGCTTTTGCCGCCATGTTGTTGATGCCCCTGGAGTTGATCAACGCCCGGATTCAGCACATGGTAGAACCTCTGGATAGCGTGGAGGGTATCATTCTACTGGCTGACCAACTCCAGGTCAGCCGTCGTGCCGTGCTTTGGCATTTGTACAACCTGGGCAAGCTGGATTCCAGGCAACGAGTACGCCTGGAGCGGGATCTCGCAGGCACCTTGTAGTCCACTTGTTGGTCTGTTTGCCCGGTTCGCACGCTTTCAAGTCGTCGGTCGTCACGTGTTCCACAGCAGGACGGGTACCGCTGATGGAGCCTTTTGGGATGGTAAACCGTTGCACGCGCCGTGTTCAATCACAACCACCACGAGTGGGCATGTTCTGCTGGGCCTCCGTCTGACGCCGCAAGGGAATCTTGTGCTCGAGGAGACGGAGACGGCCCCTGCCCTGGACAACACAATCGCCACGCGCTTGCTCCAAGCCTTCGCTCAGGGAGCCGGTTATGGCCTGCTGCGGTTGGGTGCAGGCGAGGTGGGACGGACGGTGCCACCGGTATTCGGCTGGTGGCGGGATTTTGCCGCCCGCTATGTGGGGGGACTTTGCCTGCGTGCTGCGGATGGCGTGGTCGAGGTGCCCCCACCGACGGACGGTGACCTGGCATCCCTGGTGTTGACGGCACCGTTGATGCCGGGGGGGGAGTATCTGTGTGCAGATGTTTTGTGCCAACTGTGGGCAAAACTGGGGGCGGCGTTTGCCGCTGCCCTGGCGGTGGCGGGCACCGATCTGCAAACCTTTCTTCAGGATCTGAACCCGGTCTGGAACCTGGTTGGCCGGGTACACTTTAATCTGGCAGAAAACCGGCGTGATCCAGCCATGCCTTTTGCATTCATGGCCACCTATACCACACGCCTCTCAGCCGCCGCCAAGGCCCAGCATGTCCCACTCGGACAGGCCTTGCGCGAATATGCCGGGGTGAATAATCGCGACAAACTCTTGTCTTTGCTGGTGCCAGTGCAACGGGCCGCTGAACGTTGCGGCTGGTTGAAGAGGATGGTGGATGCGGGGGAGATTTTCCACCCCTTGCGCTGGAGTCCCGGCGAAGCCGCGCAGTTTCTCGCCAGTGTACCAGACCTTGAAACCGCCGGTGTGGTGGTGCGGATGCCCGCCACCTGGCGCGCCAATCGTCCGCCACGACCACAGGTCACCGCCGTGGTTGGTGCGCGGGCTCCCTCTGCGGTCGGTCTCCACGGGCTGCTCGATTTTCGCATGGAGGTGATGTTGGAGGGGGAGCCCCTCAATGATACAGAAATTGCCACGCTCCTGGCGGGCACCGATCTGCTGGTCTTGTTGCGTGGTCAATGGGTGGAGATTGATCGCGACCGCATGGAGCAAACCCTGCGGCAGTTCCAGGAGGCGGAAAAACTGGCGGCACAGCGTGGGTTGACTTTTGCCGAGTCCATGCGCCTGTTGGCTGGCACGGCACTCTCCGACGACTGTGCCCCTGTGACCGAAACCGATTGGTCGCGGGTGACCGCCGGGCCTTGGCTGGCTGAAACATTGGCAGCCTTGCGCAATCCCAGCAGTGCGGGCGTCGATCCCGGTGTTGCCTTGCAAGGCACACTGCGTCCCTACCAGAAGGCGGGTGTGGCATGGCTGCACCTGCTGAGTGGGCTCGGGCTGGGAGCCTGCCTGGCCGACGATATGGGTCTTGGGAAAACAATCCAGGTTCTCTCCCTGCTCCTGGTGCAAGGGCAGCCAGGCGGCACCAAACAGCCGAGTCTCCTGGTGGCTCCGGCTTCTCTGCTGGCCAACTGGGCCGCTGAGATGGAACGCTTTGCCCCCACATTGAATACCCTGATCGTGCATCCTTCCGCGCTGTCGACGGATCAGGTGAAGGGCTTGACGCCCGATCAGTTTGCCGGTATTGACCTCACGATTACCAGTTATGGCACCCTTTTGCGCGTGCCGGTTTTGGCGGCAGTGTCCTGGCACCTGGTGGTCCTGGACGAGGCACAGGCCATCAAAAATCCGAAAGCCAAACAGACCCAGGCCGCCAAGGCTCTGCGGGCCAGGGCGCGCATTGCCTTGACCGGAACCCCGGTCGAAAACCATATGGGCGATCTGTGGTCTATTTTCGATTTTATCAATCCCGGACTCCTGGGAACATTCAAGCAGTTCACGGAATATGCCAAGCAACTTACGCGGCGTGAGCACAATCCCTATGGTCCATTGCGGGCGTTGGTTCGCCCCTACATTCTGCGGCGGATGAAAACAGACAAGTCGGTCATCGCCGATTTGCCGGACAAGATCGAGGTCAAGGCGCACTGCACCTTAAGCCGCAAGCAGGCGGCCCTCTATACCCAGACGGTGTCGGATCTGGCCAAAGCACTGGAGGAGGGGGTGGATGGCATCCAACGCAAGGGGCTGATTCTGGCGACCATGATGCGTTTGAAACAAATCTGCAATCACCCTTCCCAGTGGTTGAATGACTTGGTCTGGGCCGAGGAGGACAGCGGCAAGTTTGCCCGTTTGCGCGAGATTGCCGAAGTGGTTGCGGCGCGCCAGGAAAAAATGTTAGTCTTTACGCAGTTTCGCGAGACGACGGCTCCCCTGGCAACATTTCTGGGCAAAATTTTTGGCCAGCCAGGTCTGGTGCTGCATGGCGAGACGGCGGTCAAGAGACGCAAGGCCCTGGTCCAGACCTTCCAGGAAGATGAAACGGTGCCATTTTTTGTGCTGTCGCTCAAGGCGGGAGGCTCCGGCCTGACCCTGACCGCCGCATCGCATGTGGTGCATTTTGACCGCTGGTGGAACCCGGCAGTGGAAAACCAGGCCACCGACCGTGCCTTTCGCATCGGGCAAAAGAAAAATGTTTTGGTGCATAAGTTTGTCTGTCTGGGTACACTGGAGGAAAAGATTGATGCCTTGATCGAATCCAAAAAGGCCCTGACCGAGGATCTGTTGGCTGGTACGGATGAAATAAAAGTGACAGAAATGCAGGATAACGAGTTGTTGCGCTTGCTTGCCTTCGACCTGAAGGCGGTGATGGAGGAGTGAGACCATGGCACGCTATGGAGGATGGGCACCCTATGTCCCGGTCGCCGAACGCCGCAGGCGGGCGTTGCGCGAAATGGACAAGTTACGCAAAAAAGGCCAATCCGTGGCACCGGTCATCATTGATGGCCGGGCCATTGCCACCACCTTTTGGGGTAAGGCCTGGTGTACCAACCTGGAAAGCTACCGTGACTTTGAGAACCGATTGCCACGCGGCCGCACCTATGTGCGCAACGGTTCGGTGCTCGATTTGCAGATTGCACCCCAAGAGGTGCGGGCCATGGTCAGCGGATCGTCGATCTACCAGGTCAAGGTCAGTATCGGCGCATTGCCGCACGCTGTGTGGCAGGCCATATGCGAAGATTGCGCGGATGGTATTGATTCTCTGGTGGAATTATTGCAAGGCCGCTTCAACAAGGGTGTCATGGATCGACTCTGCCGTCAGGATGCCGGGCTGTTTCCGAAACCGTCTGAAATCAAATTTTCATGCAGTTGTCCTGATTATGCGGTCATGTGCAAGCATGTTGCGGCGGTGCTGTACGGCATCGGTGCACGATTGGATGCCAGCCCGGAGCTTTTGTTCCTGCTGCGTGCCGTGAATCATAACGACCTGTTGGCCCACATTGGTACGGACGTGCCTTTGGCCAAGCAGGGCCCCGCAGCGGGCAAGTTGCTAGAAACCGACGACATTTCCCAGCTTTTTGGCCTCGATATGGTGGAAGAGGGGGGCGAGAGGAGAGAGCCGCAGGCAACACGGCCAGTGGCGCAAACGGTGGACAAGCCGTCGGAGGTCAAAGAGCCAAAACGCAGGCCTGCCGTGGGGGCGGAACGGCAAAAGAGCACCAGGCAGGCGGAGCGCAATCCCCTGCGCAAGACGGCATCGGAGACGATTTACAGCCAGATGCAGTCCCTGGCGCACTCGGCCGGGTTTGCGTCCGTTGAGGCGTTGATTGCAGATCAGCAGGGCAGACAGCCCAAAAGCGACCTGGGTGTCCCGTTGTCACCCCGGTACCAAAACCCCAACAATCCCAAACAGACATGGAATGGTCGGGGGCGCAGGCCAAACTGGGTGGTGGCGCATCTGGAGGGTGGGGGGCAGATGCAAGCGTTGGAGATCGGTTGATCGCTGCATGGCCCTTGCGGTGGAGAATGGGCTAAAAAAAGTGTACCACCTGTATCCAGTATTGTCCCGCTGCGTCCGGGCCGGATGTCACCACAGCATTACCTAGCTTGTGAGCGTAATAGGCGTTTAACGTTAAATTATTGTTGGCCATCCAATTGAGTCCCATGCCCCCACCGCTCAGGGTTCTGCTGTTTGGGGTGTTGTTCCAGGGATGTTTGTTCGCTCGGATGGTGCCGGTATCGACGAAGCCGATCACATATTGCTGCCCAGGCATGGCTTCGATCCATTTTGGCAAAAGCAATCTGGCTTCCAGATTGGCGATATAGCCTTCATCCCCATCGCCTTCTCCCTCAGGATAGGCACGCACACCATACATGCCACCCAGTTCCATCTTTTCCGACAGGGACAGGTTTTTGGAGGCGATTTGCCCGATGAGGCTGCCGTACAGCGAGAGGGTTTCGGTCACTTTTTGAAGCCGCGTGACCTTGAGTCCAAGTTTTTGGTAACCGCCATTGCTGTGCGCGGTCGACACATCCATCCTCTGTTCTACCGGTGTTTGCAAATCAAAGTTACCCAAGGACCAATTGACGGAATAACTGCTGAGACCGCCTCCGCCAAACATGTCCGTGTGATCACCGTAGAGGCTGCCCATCACGACATCCACCTCTTTGTCGGTGACCGTCGAGGTGGTGTCCACTTTGTCTCGAAAAAGTTTGTGATCGTAGGAAATTTGGCTGTTGAGATTGTTGTCCCGCGTTCGAATCAAGGGATGGTCCGCGTAGAGGCTCACGATTTGCGCTGTGCCGTTGGCTTCCAGACTGTCGTAGTTTTTCCCCAGGTGATAGTCCAGTGCGCTGTAGGCGACTCCAACCTTTGTTTTGACAAATTGTATCTGGTATGAGACACGACCGTAGTACAACCCGGATCCCGCAGTGATGGCGCGCAGTGTGGCGATGTCGCCGTGTCCTGTGGGATTGTTGAGGTTGACTGTGGTTCCCATGCGATAAGCACCGGTGTAGCGGTTGCCTGCGTTGTCGGCATCAAAGCTGCCCGTGACGCGCTGTCCTGGCGTGACGTCAACGAGCAGGTCGGTTGTTCCCTCGGAGGCTCCAGGAATCAGGCTGGATTCGACCTTGACGCCGGGCAAGTCAGCAAGCGGCAGCAGATGGTTTTCGAGCGGCGCGGAGGCGACCACATCGCCGGGGTTCAGACCGGCCAGCAGGCTGTTTGCCAGATCATCAGAGAGGTTTGTTTGGTTTTTCAGGGTGATTTTGCCGTAGCGGCCTTCGAGCACAGCGATGGTCACCGTGTTGTCCTGGATATCTTGCGCTGGCAGGTAGGCTTGGGCCACAAAGTAGCCGTTGCGATGATAATAGTCTGTGATTTTGGTGGCCATCTCCTGCAACTCGGAGAGTGTCCATTCACGCCCGGACTCGAACCCGGAGACTTGGAGCAGATCCGCTGCGGAATATACGTGAGACCCCGTCACGTTCACGCGATGCACGAGGATTTTAATGCCCTTGGATTCTGGCATAACCGGTATTGGGTTTGGCGCAACCGCAATGCCTGGAGCCGCTATTTTCGGGATCGGGACAGGCGGAATCTGTTGCATCTGACCGCCAGCACCCGGAAGCGACGCAGCATAGGCACTCTGGCTACAGATGAGCACCACATACGGTAAGAAGCTGCTTTTTTTTATGTTCATTTGGGATATCTTTCAAGGCTGGTTTGTAGTTTAAGATTTTCATGAGCAGGCGTGGCCAATGAAGGCATGATACTGTTTGTCAACAATAGCTTGGGTATCGAATCCTCTGAGGGATCTCCTGGCTGTCCCTCGGCGCGGGCATACCGGGGGTGGATGTGGCGCAGATGGGCACCTGTCTGCGCGGGTATGACGGGGGTGGCTGTGGCGCAGAATCGCCATCCGTTCGTCATATTCGTTATTCCCGCGAAAGCGGGCATCCAGAGTTGACTGGCTTGTGTGACCGGAACAGGCGTCGTGATCGAGGATAAGTTTCTTGTCAATCCAGCACTTAAGCCAAAACCCGCCACGCCTGGTTGTAATCGCATGGCAGACAAGGCCAAATGGGGTGGTACCTTGTATTCCCTGTTGGACGGAACCAGTGCCAGATAGGAGGGTGCCTCATACAGTTCCCGCGATTTTTTGGCCGACACGACCATCCTGTTTGACGGAACCAGCGTCAGATAAAAGAGTGTCTCATAAAAATCCTGCGGTTTTTTGGCTGGCGCGCCCATTCTGTTCGATTGCGTCAGTGCCAGATAACGGGGTGCTTTATAAAAATCCAGCGATTTTTTGGCCGATGCGATCAGTGGCGTCGCAAAGGAAGGATCGTCGACCAGGGGGGTTGGGTCGAGCCTATTACGCTCACAAGCTAGGTAATGCTGTGGTGACATCCGGCCCGGACGCAGCGGGACAATACTGGATACAGGTGGT
>JADFYM010000063.1 GCA_015233035.1 Magnetococcales bacterium | reverse complement strand
ATTCTGGGAGTTTCTGAAGGACAGAATCGGGAATTTGAACCGGATCCCGTTTTTGCCAGATGTCATTCGCAATGCGGCGTGTGTAGCATGATGGCGGTTCGATTACCTGCTATTATGGAGTAGTTGCATGTGGACCTGGAGACAGGATATACCGTGGTCAATGAACGGTACCGGGAGATTTTCGGCTTGCCCCTGGAGGTCTCTTGCCCCATTGAGCGGGATTGGTGGCTGGAGCGTATCCACCCGGATGATCGGCAGCGGGTGGAACGCATTGGTCAGGAGTACAGAGCGGGATTGCATGCCGTTTATGCGGTCGAGTATCGCATCCGCACCCAGGACGGCACCCTGAAGTGGGTCGTCTCCAGAGGGACCATGGTGCAGCATCATGAGCAAGGCCAGCCCAGAAGAATGGTGGGCACCGTCCTGGACATCACGGAACGCAAGGAAGCGGAAATTGCCTTGCAGGCCGCCAAAGAGGCTGCCGAAGTGGCCACCCAGGCCAAAAGCGGCTTTCTGGCCAACATGAGTCATGAAATTCGCACCCCCATCCATGCCATCACGGGCATGCTCTATTTGGCCATGCAAACCAGTCTGACCCCTTCGCAACGCCATTATCTCAACCGCATCGGCGAGGCCAGCCATTCACTCTTGCACATTATCAACGACATTCTGGATTTTTCCAAGATTGAAGCCGGCAAGTTGGCCTTGGAGATCATCCCCTTTGCCATGGACCAGGTGGCGGACCAGGTGGCGTCCATGACCGCACCCAAGACGCAGGATAAATCCCTGCAATGGATCGTCGCCGTGGACCCTCGCATTCCACCTTTGTTGATGGGCGATCCGCTCCGTTTGGGCCAAATCCTGCTCAATCTGGTCGGCAACGCCGTTAAATTTACCGAGACCGGGGAGGTCTGTTTCGAAATTTTGCTCACCGATTGCACCGCCACCCATGCCCATATCCTCTTCCGTATACGGGATACAGGCATTGGCATGACTCCCGAGCAGATGGCGCACCTGTTCAATCCCTTTACCCAGGCGGACGCTTCCACAACGCGCCGGTATGGTGGCACTGGTCTGGGGCTGGCCATCAGTCGTCACCTGGTGGAGAGCATGGGGGGCAGCTTGTCTCTGCACAGTGTACCGGGCCAGGGCAGTGTGTTCAGTTTTCAACTGGCCTTGCCGTTGGCCACGGACGAGCAGAGGACGCCAGCCCCGCCAGCCCCAGCTGATTTCCTGTCACCCAGGCTCGGCGGGAACGTGTTGCTGGTGGACGACAATGAGATCAATCAGGAGGTGGCACAGGGCATTCTGCAACGGGTGGGGCTCCAGGTGGAGGTGGCCAGCGATGGCCTGGAGGCGGTGGCCAAGGTCCAGGGAGGCGCATTCGACCTGGTGCTCATGGATGTGCAGATGCCCGTCATGGATGGCTATGAGGCGACCCGTTGTATCCGGGGAGAGGAAAAATGGCGCGATCTGCCCATTATCGCCATGACAGCCAACGCCATGAAGGGGGACCGGGAGGCTTGTCTGGCCGCCGGGATGAACGATTATGTCGCCAAACCCATTGAGCCGCGTGCCTTGTATGCGGTGCTGACCCAATGGATCCATGCCTCTGCGGCACCCCCCTGCATGGTGCCCGATCCCGGTGCCGCCGGGGTGGCATCCCCGTCGGCGGCAGGATGGCCCCCCCTGCCGGGGATTGATACCCAGGCCGGTTTGAAAAATATGGGTGGTGATGGCACACTGTATTGGAGTGTGCTGGCCACCTTTGTCCAAAACCAGAAAGATGCCTGTCACCTGATGGCTGACCAGTTGGAGAGCGGGGCGTGGTCAACCCTGGAACGCACGGCCCATACCCTCAAAGGGGTGGCGGCGACCATCGGTGCCACCTACCTGAGCAATCTGGCGCGTATCATTGAGCAGGGGGCCGGGTTGGGCATGGGCAGGAATCGACTGCGTCCGCTGTTGGAGCAGACCGCCCAGGCTTTGAACGCCATCCTTCTGGTGCTGGAGGAACGGATACCCCAACAGAGGGAGACCGCCGTTCCCGAAGAGGAGGGCCGCACGGACCCGGCAGTCTTGACGCCATTGTTCCGGCAGGCGGCCAGATTGCTGCGCGCCTTTGACCCCGAAGCGGAAATTATTGTGGCGCAGATGGCAAAACAGGTGCAAGGAAGCCAGGATCGTGCCTATCTGCGGGCACTGCAACACTGTCTGGAGGCGTATGACTACGAAGCCTGTCTGGGCGCATTGCACCAATGGGCTGTTGCTGCCACAATCCAGTGAGAGGAAGCCGATGCGTGATGAAAAGATAAATCTATTGAGCCGACTGAATCGACGCCAATGGATCGCCCTGGCAGGCAGTGCGGTATTGGTCTGTAGTACATCCGCCGTTTTCTTTTCCCGTCGGGTTGTGCCGCGCCAACCCCTGACGATTGCCAGCAGTGTCTGGCCGGGTTATGAGTTGATGTTTCTGGCGCGCAGTGAGGGCTGGATGGCCGATCCTGGCATTGCACTGCTTGCAACGGCCAGTGCCACCGCCTCCCTGGCCGCCCTGGCCGCCGGAGAGGCCAATGGGGCGGCCCTGACCCTGGACGAAATGTTGCGGGCGCGGGCGGCCAACCTGCCGCTGTCCGCTGTACTGGTCTTTGATGTCTCCGCCGGGGCGGATGTGGTCTTGGCCCGTTCCGGCATAGAGACGCTGGCCGACCTGGACGGCAAACGTATCGGGGTTGAGCAGAGTGCCCTGGGTGCCCTGATGTTGCACAAAGTGCTGGAGACGACGGGATTGGCCAAAGCCGCCCTTACCCTGGTGCCCGTGACCATCGACGGTCACCCTCTGGCCTGGCGGACGGGACAAGTGGATGCCCTCATCACCTATGAACCCATCGCCTCGGCGTTGCAGGCCGAGGGTGGCCACCGTATTTTTGACAGTCGCCAGATTCCGGATACCATTTTTGATGTCCTGGCGGTGCGCACGGAGGCGATCCGGGAACATGCCAGCCCGCTGCGCAACCTGGTGTCCGGCCATTTTCGTGCCTTGCATCATCTGCACACCAATCCCCAGGACGCCGCCTATCGATTGTCCCGGTGTCTGGGGTTGCCAGCGGACGCAGTCTTGGCCGCCTACCATGGCGTGGAACTGCCCAACCTTTACCAGAATCGCCAGTATTTGAGCGGTTCCGACCGCCGCCTGGTCACGGCGGCCAGATCCCTGTCCGCCATCCTGGTCGAGGAGGGGCTTATTCCTCAACCGGATGATTTGCAAGGACTGGTCAATGCTTCTCTCCTGCCCGACGAGTATTGAATGGCACCCCTGTTCTGGATAAAAACCCTGTTGTGGATGCTCTGCCTGCTGGCTGGCGGGATTGCCCCGGTGTGCGCCAACGAGGAAACGATGACCCTGGCAGTCATGGCCTCTCGTCCCAAGGTCGAGGTGCAACAGCGGTGGCAACCCCTGGCCGATTATTTGACCGCACACCTGCCCGGCAGGCGCATCCGTCTGCTGGTCCTGAATTCGGTGGAAATGGAGGAGGCCGTCTCCCATCATGCCATCGATTTTATCCTGACCAATCCCAGCCACTATATCCAGATGCGGCAGATGCACGGGATTGGTGGTCTCCTGGCTACCCTGGTATCCCAGGCAAACGGTTTGCCCGTCTACGCCTTTGGGGGGGTCATCTTTGCCTTGCAGGAGCGGACCGACCTGGCCACGCTGGCCGATCTGCATGGGAAATCCATCGCTGCCGTGGATGAAGTCTCCCTGGGCGGATTTCAGGCCCAGGCTCTGGAATTGGCCCATGCCGGTGTACCCCTGGCCGATGTGCGGCTGCGGTTTGTCGGTCAACCCCACGACCAGGTGGTGCGAGCGGTGCTGGACGGTGAGGCCGATGTCGGTTTTGTGCGCACGGGGGTCTTGGACGCCCTGATGCGGGCAGGAACCCTGGATGGCAAGCGCATTCGCATTCTCAATGCCCAGCCATTGCCCGGTTTTCCCTTTGCGGTTTCCACCCATCTCTATCCAGAATGGCCCCTGGTGGCCATGACCCATGTCGAGCCATCCGTGGCAGGACGGGTGGTCGCGGCCCTGCTGGCCATGGATCCGGGCGACCCGGTGGCCAAGGCCACCCAGATCAACGGCTTCACCGTTCCGGCCAACTATGAGCCGGTGGAGGAGGTGGTCCGGGAACTGCGTCTGCCTCCCTACAACACCCTGCCTGTCTTCAGTTTTGCAGATATCTGGAACCGCTATCAGTGGCCCCTGGCCCTGCTCCTGTGGTCTGTGGTGGTCATCCTGGCCGTTTCAGGCCTCCTGTTGTTCAAAAACCGGCAGTTGGCCGAGACCTCCGCTGCCCTGGCGCGCAGCGAGAAACGCTATCGCCGCATTGCCGAGACGGTGCCGGGAGTCATCTACGATTATGTTTTGTACCCCGATGGTCACAACGTCTTTTTCTATGTCAGTCCCTTCAGCCGGGAACTCTTTGAACTCGAACCCGAACGCCTGATGGCCGACACGAGCCATTTCTGGAACCTGATCCACCCCGACGATCTGGTCAGGCTGCATGAGGAGGATATGGCCGCCAGCCAGCAGAAGCACTCTTTCTTCTCGGAAGTGCGCATTACCACGCCGTCGGGACGGGCCAAGTGGATTCAAATCCGCTCGCGCCCCACCCAGGCTCCCCAGGACCAGCCCGCCCTCTGGAGTGGTTTCATTTTCGACATTACCGAACGCAAGGAAAAGGATGATGCGCTGCGCAAAGAGCGTGATTTTATCCGCCGGTTGATCGATTCCCTGCCCGGCATTTTCTATCTGATCAACCAGGATGGAAAATTTTGTTTATGGAACAAGAAGTTTGAGGAGGTGACCGGGTTCGGTGCAGAGGAAATGGCCGCTGCCACCGCGATGGATTTTTTCCGGGGGCCAGACTGTGTGGTGATCGCCGAGCGGATGCGGGAAGTCTTTGTCCACGGGGTGGCCGCCACGGAAGCCAGCCTGGTGGCCAGGGACGGCACGACGACGCCTTTTTATTTTGTGGGGCGTGCCATCGAACTGGAGCACAGGCCCTGCCTGGTTGGCATGGGGCTGGACATTTCCGAGCGCAAACAGATGGAACTGGCCTTGCGCGAGGCCAAGGAGCAAGCCGAAGCCGCCGCCCAGGCCAAGGGCGATTTTTTGGCTGCCATGAGCCATGAGATCCGAACCCCCATGAATGTCGTGCTGGGCATGGCGGATGTGTTGCTGGAGACCAGGCTCACCCCGGAACAAAACCGTCTGCTCCAGACCATGCACCGCTCGGGCAAGGCATTGATGCGGGTGATCAGCGATATATTGGATTTTTCCCGTATTGAAGCCGGACGCTTCGTCCTGTTCAGCCTCCCCTTTTCCCCCCGCCAGATGGTGGAGGAAACGGCCCATTTGATGCGAATCGCCGCCGCAGAGAAGGGACTCTCCCTGGTCGCGCAGGTGGCAGAGGAGATTCCAGATGTCGTGTTGGGGGACGATGAACGGGTTCGTCAGGTATTGATCAATCTGTTCAGCAATGCTATCAAATTCACTCAGCATGGGCGGGTGTCGATGCAACTGACCGTGCATCCCCAGGAACCGGAGACGCTCCTGTTTCAGGTGACCGATACCGGTATCGGCATCGCATCGGAACAGGTGGAGCACATTTTTGAGCGGTTCACCCAGGCCGATTCAGGGGTGACACGACGCTATGGCGGTACGGGTCTGGGGCTGGCCATCTCCCGCAAATTGGTGGAACTGATGGATGGCCGGCTATGGGTGGCCAGCCAATTGGGACAAGGCAGCTCCTTCTTTTTCACGCTGCCGGCGCGCCCGGTGGAACGCCCGCCACTGTTGTTGGATCGCATCCAACCGGTGGTGGGCCCGATACCCCCGGCCACTCCCGCCAGAGAGTTGAATATTTTGTTGGTGGAAGATGTCGAGGAAAACCAGGTGCTGTTTGAGGCCTATATCGCGCAGACACCCCATCGCCTGGTCATGGCAAACGATGGGGTGGAGGCCGTGGCGCAGGTGCAGGAGACCCTCTTCGACGTGATCGTGACCGATGTGCAGATGCCCAGAATGGATGGTTACACGGCAACCCAGCAGATTCGCCAACTGGAACGGGACAGGCACCGTGCGCCGGCGACCATCATCGCCCTCACGGCCCATGCCATGGCGGGAGAAAAAGAACGGAGCCAAGCCGCCGGGTGTGACCTCTATCTGACCAAGCCGATCCGGAAACAAGAGTTGCTGAATGTGCTACAGGAAGTTGCCAACCGGGCCGATTTTGCCAAAGCGGGATCGGCGTCCGCAGAAACAAGCATGTACTGATGTATGTTTTGGGAGAATGAGTGTGAGAAAACGGCCGTCGGGTCACTCCAACAGAAGCAGTTTTTCCGTCCGTCGTCCGGTGTTGCTCCCGCTCCTTGGTACGCTGTTTTGCGTGATGATCACCTTTGTCTTTTCCACCCACTGGCTCGACCATGCGATTGAAACTTATATACTTAAACAGGAAGCGCAAAGTATTTCAAGGCATTTGCAACATGCGATGGCCGAACAGGCCCGGTTTTTCCGGGAGCAGATGACACTCCTGGCCCAGTCCGATACCCTGCGGCGATTGTTCCTGACCGGTGACCGGGCGGCTCTGCTGCGGGAAAGCAGACCCATCCTCGACACCATGCATGAGAATCGAGTCACGCATTTTTGTTTTCACCGTCCAGACGGGGTAAACTTTCTCCGGGTGCACCAACCCGATATTTATGGGGATCAGATCGATCGTCCCACACTCCTGCGGGCGCAACAGTCCGGTGCGTTCGCCTTTGGGGCAGAGCTTGGTCGCGTGGGCACGTTGACTTTGCGTGCCGTGTTGCCCTGGCGGGAGGGTTCGACGGTGATTGGTTATCTGGAGTTGGGCAAGGAGATCGAACATTTTGTCGCCGGGTTGCAGGCCCCTTTCAACCAGACGTTTTATACCTTCCTCCAGCGGGAATATCTGGACGCCAGCCAATGGCTGGATGCCTCCCGCAGGTTTGGTGTCGGCCTGGATTGGGAGAGTTTTGCGGATTTGGTTTTTATCGGCCAGAAAGATGTCCACTATCCCGATGGGCTACAGGAATATATCGCCAGCCGACTGTGGAACCATGACGAGCCCCAGTCCACCATTTCCGACGCTCTGGGCGCAGCAGACAACCATTTCTTTGCTCTCCCCATCCGTGATTCCCGGGAGCGGATCGTTGGCCGGGTGATCGGTGTGGCGGCCTCGTCCCAATTTGTCAGCATTATACATCGCTATGGTGTCATCGTGATGGCCATCGTCATTGGCTTTACGCTCCTGCTGGGTCTGTTTTTCAATTATCTGTTGACACGGGTGGAAAGCGGCATTCAGCAGACATCGCGCAGCCTGGAAAATGCCATGCAGTCGCGTATTGCCATCAGTGCCATGCTGGAGACCGGTGCGGCCTCCCTTTCCATGGAAAATCAGTTGCATGTCGCGTTGGAAATCATCTTGACGGTTTCCTGGCTGACGCTGGAGTACAAGGGGTCGATTTTTCTGGTGGCAGAGGATGGGGAACATTTGGTTCTGGCCACCCATGTGGGCTTGCCACCCTCCTTGTTGAACCTGTGTGCCCAGGTGCCCATGGGCTATTGTCTTTGTGGTCGCGCCGCCTTGCGTCGGGAGATACTCTTTACCCCCCACATCGACCATGAGCATGACGTGCGTTTCCCGGAGATGCAACCCCACGGTCATTACTGCGTACCCATTCTTTTCGGAGATCAATTGCTGGGGGTTCTCAACCTCTATGTGCCGGATAATTATGCGCGCAATCGGGAGGAAGAGGCGTTTTTGACCACCATTTCCTATACCTTGGCCAATCTGGTTGAGCAACGGCGCAACGAAGAGCGGTTGAAACATATCGCCGGTCATGACGTACTGACCGGCTTGCCCAACCGCGCGCTGTTCCAGATGCGCCTGAACGAGCATCTGGCCATGGCCAACCGCTCCGGTGGTGAAGTGGTGCTCATGTTTTTGGATCTGGATCGCTTCAAGCATGTCAACGACACCATGGGCCATAAAGCAGGGGATGAATTGCTCAAAGAGGCGACGCGACGCATCCTCTCCTGCGTGCGGCAATATGATCTGGTGGCCCGCCTGGGTGGGGACGAGTTTACCATCATCTTGCCCCAGTTGACGCAAATACATTATGTGAAATTTATTGCCCGACGCATTCTGGAGGAGTTGGCCAAACCGTTCCATTTGGGGGCGGGGGAGGCCAACATTTCCGGCAGTATCGGCATCACCGTGTTTCCACGCGATGCCCGTGACATGGAATCGCTGCTCAAACAGGCCGATACGGCCATGTATTTTGCCAAAAATGCGGGACGCAATGCCTTTTGTTTCTTTACGGAAGAGATGCAAACGGCGGCCATGGACCGCCTGCAAAAGGAAGAAGAGTTGCGCATGGCTCTGGATGGCCAGGAGTTTGTCCTGCATTATCAACCCAAGCTGGATCTGGCCACCAATCAAATCAGCAGTATGGAGGCTTTGGTCCGCTGGCAGAAACCGAACGGGGACAAGATTGAGTTGGTGGCACCCGATGGGTTTATCCGTCTGGCCGAAGAGACCGGGTTGATCGTGCCGCTGGGGGCCTGGGTGCTGCACGCCGCCTGTCAGCAGAACAAATTGTGGCAGGAACAAGGGCTGCCGCCCGTGCGGGTGGCGGTCAACCTGTCCGCCAGTCAATTCAGCAATCCCGAGACATTGATTGAGGCCGTAACGCAGGTCTTGCACAAGACGCAACTGGATCCCGGCTTTCTGGAACTGGAAATTACGGAAAGCATGGTGATGGAAAATGAGGCAAAGGCCATTCACACCATGAAAGTTTTCCAAGGGATGCGCATAAAAATGTCGGTGGATGATTTTGGCACGGGTCATTCTTCCCTGGGATCTTTAAAAAAATTTCCCATTCATACCCTCAAGATCGACCGCACCTTTGTCCGCGATCTGGCCAGCGAGAACAGTGATGAGGCGGCCATTGTCCATGCCATCATCTCCATGGCCAAAAGCCTCCATTTGCGCGTGGTCGCGGAGGGGGTGGAAACCGAGGAGCAATTGGCGTTCTTGCGCCAACAAGGGTGTGATGAAATCCAGGGTTATTACTTCAGTCGCCCACTGCCAGCCGACGACTTTGCCGAGTTTTTGCAACGGCATAACAAAGACCGGTGGACGGTTTGACGACCAGGAAAAATGCAAATAGCGCAAAATTTGTTTGCGCTATTTGCAAAAATTGAGGATAATGGGCTCCAGTTGTCGATGGCCGGGTTGTGGTGGCGGACACGACTGACTGACAAACGATAGCCGTTGCCAGTCATACCCTTTATCGGAGGTTATCAGAGCAACCAGGAGATGAAGCAATGAAGAAGATTGCGCTATTAATCGTCATTTTCTCTCTGCTGACCCTGTCAGGACCAGGATATGCCGGATCTGAGGATGAAAAAGCCGAGTTTAAACCAAACTTTATGTATGGTACCAGCGATGGCGTTTCCCCGGACTACCAGAGGGCGGCGAAATGGCTTAAAGAAATCACGAAGCAGGGGAAGGAGTCTGTCAAGAAGCTTATAGGGATGGACGCCTACAACAAAATAGCATACACGATGGACAGCTCGGTCGAGTCTGTCAAGAGCTTTTTTGACCAGTTTGGTGAGAAGAAACGGTTTGAATGGAAGGTGGCACGCTAGAACGGTCATGCCCAAGACTTGGCCGACCGTTTTGTGGTGATGTTGGGCGGTCACGCAAAATGGGGGTATGCAAGGGCATCAAGATTTGGTATCGTTCTGATTCGTTACTGATCCCATAGCTGAAACAGAGGCCTGCCAATTAATAAGGTTTTGGTGGAGGACGGCATGAAGGGCTATATGATCACCTTTTTTACCCAGCAGGATCAGCGACATCATGGTACATTGCTGGGCCAATGGATTTTCAATCTGGCTCGGGAGATGGGGTTGCCGGGGGCGACGCTCATTGCGGGCAGCATGGGTTATGGGCATCATCGACGGGTGCATTCTGCCCATTTTTTTGAATTGGCCGACCAGCCGCAGGAGGTTCAGATGGCTGTCAGCGAAGACGATACCGCGCGTCTCTTCCAGCGATTGAAGGAGGAGGGGGTGCAGGTTTTTTATGTCAAGACGCCGATTGAATACGGCACTCTGAGCGAGGCGGGGGCCTGACCGGACAGGCTTGACCGCACAATGGGATCTCTACGAACGGGAAGGAGAGGGGACTGATGCAATCAGAATTTCATGCCAAATTGTTTGCCAGATTGGTGGATGTTGGCGAGCCAAGATTCAATCTGGCGCATGAGCGATTGCTCAACATGATCATCGAGGCGGACGTGCTCTTGGGATCTGCCATCCTTCTGGGGACTGCCCTGACAGAGGATGAATGGCACACCCTGTCCGGTATATTTGACGAACTCATCGCCTATGCAAAGGTTCACTTTGCGGAAGAGATGGACCATCTGCGTACACACGGCTACCCGGCTGCCGACCAACATCAGGCCAATCATGATGCCCTGGTTGAGGAACTGAATTTTTTCCAGCGGAAAGTGATGCAAAACGATGACGCCAACATCAATGACATCCGGCGGTGGTTGCTGGAGTGGCTGTTGGGTCATGTCAACAGCCAGGATTATGATTACGCTCAATATTTTGCGAAAATCAAGGCCGAGCCGATCGGGTAGATAAGGGGGGGCTCCCGACCGGCCCGGCAAGGCCCAGAAGACCCGCCTCTCTCTCTGCCATACCCGCCATTATTCTTAAAGATTCACTTTGCCAATAAAATCTTTAATATTTTTTCCGAGGAATGTTTGGAGATCCCTTTGTCCCTGATTCAGCACTTCCATGGTGCGCAGGGCATTGGCCTTCAAGTCTTCGGCGACTTCGGCGGCTATTTTGCTCTGGATGGTAAACAGTTCCGTTGGCGTCGCGGCAACAGCCAGTTCCCCGATTCGTTGTGTCCCGACTGTGTGGAAGCCTGTAAAGGCATCCAGTTGTTGTTTGGCCAAAGCCCGCACGGTGGACTCGCTGATTTCTTGCAACTCGGCCAGGGAATCAATCATCAAGCGGGTTGTTTCGGCCATTTTATCGGTCAGTTCTTCAGTATTCATGTTGTGTATCCTCGTAATAGGGGAAATTCTTGGCAAAAAGCCGGGCCAACCAGGGAGTCAGAGGGGGGGGCTCCCGAGCGGCCCGACAGAAAGCGACCGGCCCAAAGACCCGCCACCTTCTTTCATCAATCGGACGTTGGGAATCCACTGTCCGTCCGCAATGACCGCAACAGACCCCTCGTCTGGATCGGTCGCCCGACCTCTCCTTGCAGAGGGTTGCAATACCCCAGTACCGATATGCCTTGGTAACGCTTCTACGTGCATTGTTGCAAATTTTTGCGCAGTCTGCAATAATTTTTTGCGTGCATTATTTTTTTTGCAAATTTTTGCGCGAAGGAGGGGCGGGCGACAAAATTACTGGGTCTGTGTAAAAAATGGTGGTGAATAATTCGTTTCCATGTGGTAGAGTACGTGATATTTTGTCAATTCAACATAAAGTTTTGGTTAAATATGGGTAGTTGCGCCAACGGTTAGGCTTTGTTCTTGGGTGGGGAGGGAAACAATGAAAGATTTAAAGCTGGGGATCAAACTTGGGTTGGGCTTTGGTTTGGTGTTGTTGTTGACCATTCTGGTGGCCGTTGCTGGCTACAATGGCGTGACCAGTCTGGTGGACCGCTTTGACAAGAGCCGGGACATGACCGTATTGGGCGACCATCTGAGCAGTGCCATGCAGGCAGAAAAGGATTTCATGCTGCATCAGGAAGCGAAATATGTGACAGAGAACCAAAAAGCCATTGAAGAGGTGAAAAAACAGGCGGTCATTGACCGGGAGCAAAAATTCCAGGATCCAGGTGACAAGGCCGAGATGGACGCCGTGATCGCCATGATGGAGGGTTATGGCAAGGCCTTTGCCCAGTATGTCAAGATGGCAAAAGGCCGTAGCGAGAGTTTGGATCGCATCAAGGAGATTGCCGAGAAGGTGGTGAAAGTCGAAGCAACGGCCATTCAGGAAGATGAAACGAAAAAATTGCAAGAGTTGTTGGCCCAACCGGTCAATGCAGCGGACAAGACGGCTGCGGCAGAACGCAGCTCCCAGGTGGAAGCCCGGATGGCCAAAGTGGCCAAGGCATCACAATTGCTGATTGATTTCAAGGACGCCCGTATCGGCGAAAATGAAATTTTTGTGACCAACGGGGCGGATGAGCAGGCCGTCAACCGCAACCAGGATGGCAGTGACGCAGCACTCAAGGCCATCCAGGAATTGAAGGCGACTTTTTCGCAACAAAATAATATTGATCAAGCCAAAAAGATTATTGATGGCATTGAACAATATCAGAATGAAATGAATTTTATTATCGACGCCATCAAAGATCAGGCCAAGGCGGAAAAGGGGATGATCACGGCGCGTCGGTCGGCGGACGAAAAGATTGGTGCGGTCGCAAGCCGTCAGCAGAAGAACGCGGTGGCCCAGGTCTCTGCTTCCCTCACGCTCATTGTGGGGGCCAGTCTGGGGGCCGTGTTGTTGGGGCTGTTGGTCTCTTTTCTGCTTGCCCGCAGTATTACCGGACCGCTCACCAATTGTATTGGCATGTTTGCCCGGTTGGCCAAGGGTGATTTGACCATCGGTTGTGCCTTGCAGCGCAAGGATGAACTGGGGCAATTGGCGGCCAGCATCTCAGCGACGGCGAGTCGGTTGCGGGAGGTGATTGGAGAAATCTCGACGACGGCTGCGCAAGTTTCAATTGGCAGCAATGAAATTTCAGATGCCTCCCAGAGTTTGTCCCAGGGGGCGACCGAACAGGCGGCCTCCATTGAGGAGACCTCTTCGGCCATGGAAGAGATGACGGCCAACATTCAGCACAACACGGACAACGCCAACACGACCCAAAACATTGCGCAAAAGGCCGCCCAGGATGCGGCGGAAGGAGGCGTGGCCGTCAGCAAGGCTGTACAGGCCATGAAGGAGATTGCCTCGAAAATTGGCATCATTGAGGAGATTGCCCGGCAGACCAATTTGCTGGCATTGAATGCTGCCATTGAGGCGGCGCGGGCTGGCGAGCACGGCAAGGGATTTGCCGTGGTGGCGGCCGAGGTGCGCAAACTGGCTGAACGGAGCCAGACAGCGGCGGGTGAAATCAGTCACCTTTCTGCCACCAGTGTGGATGTGGCGGAAAAGGCCGGAGGCATCATCAACCGGCTGGTGCCGGACATTCAAAAGACGGCAGAGTTGATCCAGGAGATCAACGTCTCCAGCCGGGAGCAAAACCAGGGGGCCGGGCAGATCAACCAGGCCATCCAGCAGTTGGACCGTGTGATTCAAAAAAATGCGGGTGCCTCCGAGGAGATGGCCGCAACCGCAGAAGAACTGAGTGCGCAGGCCGACCTGATGGCGCAATCCATTGCCTTCTTTAATCTCGGTCAACTGGCCAATATGGGGGGGCAGGCAACGCACAAAAAACCGCCGACGGATGCCAAACGCCAATTGGCGCAAGTCCAGAAACCCACTGCCAAGGCGTTGCCCGTGCCGGCGCGCAAGTCTGGTGGGGTTGACCTGAAGATGGCCCATTCGGATGATGAATTCGAGTCCTTTTGACATGGCTTTGCGGACAGTTTAAACGACGTGCGTTGGTTTCCTGATTGCAAAATCAGGAGTATATTGTAAAGTTATAGGGGTCCAGGGGGATTATCCCCCTGGTAGGGTCCAGGGGCGAAGCCCCTGGTGGGGTCCGGGGCGAAGCCCCGCGAGGCACATCATATCAACATGTTGTTGGCTCTGCCCCTAAACTCCCACCGGGGAGCGTGGCGGTCCTTGGATTCCTGCACAAGTTGTGTGCAGGGGGTAGCCCGGAGGGAGAGTGGAGAAAAAAACATAGAATCGGGCACACTTTATGGCCTTGATCATCGTTTCGTCCACGAACTCTCCTGGATGCCCGCTTTCGCGGGCATGACGGGAATGGGTATGACGCGAAATTCGCTCGTCATTCCCGCGAAGGCGGGAATCCAGGGTTCTGACTGGAATGGACGAAACGATGATCAAGGCCCACTTTATCCTGCGCCTATTTCCGTCATGCCCGCGAAGGCGGGCATCCAGGGAGACCGATGGTCAAGGCCATACCTTTCATTTTAGCTCTGCCGCTCCAGTAGCCTTCTTACCCCTATCCCTCCCAGAGGGGGAAAAAGCCTGTATCTGTAGGCACCAACTCCCCCCACTGGGGAGGATCAATACCCCCAGCCTCCCACCAAATTGGTTCGCGCTTTTTTATACTGTACGCGGTCATAAGCGACACTTCCTGTGCCGTCATTCCCGCGCAGGCGGGAATCCATTTGGTCTGTTGGACCTCCTGGATTCCCGCCTGCGCGGGAATGACGATACTCGTCAATTGTGACCGTGCGCAGTATATCTTGGCTGTTATGCGGGGCTTTGCCCCGAACCCCACCAGGGGCTTTGCCCCTGGACCCCACCAGGGGGATAATCCCCCTGGACCCCTATCCATTGCCTTCGCTCGAGATATGGAAGACCTCGCGGATCATTCCTGGCCGGTGCAAAAAACTGTTCACCACCGCGTCTTGGCGTGAAGCTGGTTTATCCATGTTAATTCAGTCTGTTAACTCGAAACCAAAAAAATAGTGCGCAAAAATTTTTGCACCCCTCAAAATCCAATCATCCCGTCTGCCGCATTGTTAATATGTTGATATAAAATGGCATTTTTATTGTTTTGACTTGGCATCGAACGTGCTCAATGGATAGCATAGTCAATGGCAAAACCGGTTACGCAAATGTGCCAAACCGAGCAGGCGTACAACGTAACCGAAACAATCAATCAAACGGCCATGGTGATACTCTAAACGCAGGAGATACGGGAATGAAAAGCTACAATATGGTGGATTTGTTTGTGGATATGAACAGCGGCGACAAATTTTATGACGCCGTCGATGCGTACAATAGCGGTGATTTTGCAACGGCCCTGACCATTTTTCGTGAACTGGCCAAAGCAGGCGATCCAGAAGCCCAATTCAACCTGTCCCGGATGGTTCTGGAAGGCAAAGGGACCACGGACGATCTGGATGTGGTCTGCGATGTGTTGGACCAATCGCCCAATGAAAAGACCAAAGAATCTTTCTGGGGATATGTGAGTCGGTTGGGATGGCTGAAGGATAAATATCACACGTCTGTATTGCCCACCAGTGCCCACTCTTGAGGATATAGATAAGAAACATGGATACCACCGATCTCTTTGCTTCTGGCTCCAGCCTTGCGATTGCCTGCTTTGTCGGTTTGGCAATTGGCATCGAACGTACCATCACAACCCGTGGCTTGCCTTCCCGATTGGGGATGCGCGATTTTATTCTCGTTGCCATCCTCGCGTTTATCTCCAGTATGTTGCGCAATGAGAGTCCACAAATATGGCCATTGGCATTTGGTGGCGTTCTCGGTTATGCACTCATCGTGACCGTGTTTGAAAACCTGAAAGGATCGCCTGGTTTGGTTTCGGTGATTGCTTTTCCAATCACATTTTTGATTGCCGGTCTGGTCAATTTTAACGTAAACCTCTGGTTTATTGCCACCCTGTTGTTCCTCATGCTGCTTGTCATGGGTTTGAAGGAGCAGTTGCACAACTTCAGCGAAGATTTCAGCAAGAGTGAGTTGATCGATTTTGCCACGCTCATCGCGATTTCCATCACGATCACCCCCCTCATCCCCAAAAATGCGGCCTTGCCAGTCCCTTTTATCGATTATGTCAACGGGGCTTGGCAGGCCAGCTTTCACCACATTAGTGTATCAGTATTCTGGAAAGTTGTAGTTATGGTGAGCTTTATGAGCTTTGGAGCTCATTTTATTACCAAGTATATCAAAGGCAAAAGTGCCCTGGTGCTGGCAACCTATTTTGGTGGTCTTGTCTCCTCCATCGCCACCATCATGCTGCTGCTCCGCAAGGATCCGACAGGCGCAAAACGGGAACTGAATGAGCGGGAGGTGTTTCTGGGGTTTGTTTCGGCCAATACGGGGTCACTGACCAAGGATGTCGTGGTGTTCTTTGCGGTTCTCGGTCCTGCGGCATTCGAAAAATTTGCTTTTCCCATGGTATCGTCCGTGGTGATGTTCGCGGCGATCAGCGTCTACTATTTTTTCCATGCCGCTGCCATAGAGGATGAGATCAAGATTACGGATCGTCCGTTGCCGATGAAGTTTATCGCCAAGTTTTCGTTTGTGTTTGCGTGTGTCATGGTCTTCATGGCCATCGTCACCCACTATCTTGGCACCGGTGCCACGGTCCTGGCCTCTTACCTGTCGGCCATCATCAGTTCGGCGGCCTCCCTGGCCGCCGTGGGCAACTCTCTGCTGAACAACGAAATCTCAGTGGATATTGCCGGTTGGAGTGCCTTGGCCTCCATGATGGGCAGCATCTGTGCCAAATATTTTTTCATCGCCAATCGAGTGGGCTGGCTCAAGCTCCGCTTTGCCGCACCCGTCGCCGCCTTGGGCCTGTATGGTTTCTTTTCCATGTGGGTGGCTCTTCATCATTCGTAAAAAAATCCCGCATACCCTGTCCCGGAAGAAGGTTTTTGCCACTCTTCTGCCGGGACAGGGACCGGGCATTCCGCTGCCGTCCCGTCGCCCCGCCGCCTGCTGTCACCACCGTCCCGTTATCCCCACCTCACGTTCGATCTGCCATCCCTCTCACCTGTCGAGCTCCTGCAAGCGCATTAAACCGCACCCAGCATGGGATGCGTAGTTTTTCAAACGTCATTCCCGCGCAGGCGGGAATCCAGGTGGTACCTGCGAGATCTGGATCCCCGCCTACGCGGGGATGACGGAGACTGCGAAACCTGG
>JADFYM010000062.1 GCA_015233035.1 Magnetococcales bacterium | reverse complement strand
TGTAAATCGTGAGGGGTAAGGTTGCTGTCCTGCTCATGGCTCGCACTCCCAGGGGAAGCTGGTCAATTCGGTCAACATGCCAAGAACATTATACCAAATTCAGACAATTATTTCACGATATTGGTATGACGGGCGTCATGCTCACGCAGAGCGATTTTTCCTCAAACAGCGGGCCCAGTTCTTCCAGACTGCTCCGTATGGTCTGGAGCAAACAGGCCTCCTGGAACCACAAGGGTTGATGGCCCGAGCCCAGTTTGACCAGATCCAGCAGATTGTTCACAATCGCCAGTTGGCGTTCCTGGTTTTTTATAATGCGGGTCAACCAATAATGGGCATGGGTTTCCCACTCGTCCTGGTCCAGATGCAACGTTTTCGACAGATAGAGCCGCATGGCCGGATCCTGTATCTCGGCCAAATTTTGCAGCAGAACCGTGGATTTTTTGAGCACCAGACAGGCGAAACTTTTGATGGCGTGCAGCGGGGTGCGGAGTTCGTGACTCATGTTGGCCAAAAATTCCGACTTGGCCTGGTTGGCCTGTTCGGCCAGTTCTTTGGCCGCCAGCAATTCTGCCGTGCGTTCCTCCACCAACCGCTCCAGATTTTCATGGTAGAGGCGCAGTTCACGCTCCTGCTCCTTGCGCTCGGTCACATAACGGAGTGTGCGTTCTAGAACATCAAAAGAGAGCTTACCCTTCACCAGATAATCGCAGGCACCGGCACGCATGGCCTGACTGGCCACCATTTCATCGCCCTGACCGGTCAATACAACAAAAGCGACTTCTGGATAAAGCGGCACATTATCCTGGATGATGGCCATGCCAGTGATGGCACCAAGGAGATAGTCCACGAAGACGACGTCAGGCAATTCCAGAGCCAAACAGGCAGTAATGGCCACCGGATCCTCTTCCAGACAAATGTGCGTGGCAATCTGCCAGGCGGAGACACCGGACAAAAGCCGTACCAGCCAGCGGGCATCGGCCATATTGTCTTCAATAATCATGACTTTCATGACGATAACAGACTGTCGGTCGGGACAGAGGGTTCGTTGGGCAGGACGGCAATCTGCAACCAGAAGCCGTAGAGTTTCATCAAAACTTCGATCAGTTCTTTGATCTCCGTCGATTTGCGCAGATACGCATTGGCACCCAGCGCATAACAGGCATTCACATCATCCATCTGGTCCGAGGTCGTCAGCATAATGACCGGGATCAGGGTCCAGGGTTCTTTCGCTGCCTGGCGAATCTCGAGAAAACGGTAACCATCGATGACCGGCATATTGATGTCCAGCAAAATCAGGTCCGGCAGCGGCTGGGTCGGATCGCGCAAAAACGCCAGGGCCTCCTCCCCATCGGCGACCATGACAAAATTGGCCAGCAGTTGCGTCTTGCGCATGGCCCGTTCCGCCAACCGCTGGTCGGCCCGGTTGTCTTCTGCCATCAGAATGATGGTTGGCTTAGCAACAGGTGGTGGCATGGCTGGCCTCCCTGTTTTTCGGCAGGGTAAACTGAAACACGGAACCGGCCCCCACCTGGCTGATCACACTCAAGCGACCGCCATGCCGTTCCACGGCCTGTTTGGCGATGGCCAGACCGATGCCGGTGCCGGGATAGGTATTGCGGTGATTGAGTCGGCGGAAAGGGGCAAAAATTTTGGCCAAATTTTCTGGCGCAATACCGATGCCGTTGTCCGCGATCGCTATCGTCCACTCGTGCGCATCCTCGCGGGCAGAAAGCGTGACGAGGGGTCGGTGCCGACAAAATTTCAGGGCGTTGCTGAGCAGATTTTGCAAAATACGCTGCATTTGCTCTGCGTCCGCCCAGACCATCGGCAAGCCTGCGCAACGAATGTCCGCCTGTTTTTCCATCTGAAGGACGGTCAGATTGGCCAACACCGTCGCCAGGCAATGGTTGAGATCCAGTTTTTCCAACTGCAAGGGTTTGTTGCCGGAGCGCATGGTTTCGAGCATGGATTGGACGAGGGCATTCATCCGTTTGGTGCCTTCGACGATAAACTGCATATCCTCCATCACCTCCACCGACGGTGTCTGACCCGGTGGGAGACAGGTAAGAATGTCTTCCTGCAATAAAGTCACATAGTTGCTCAAGGTGCGCAGCGGTTCCTGCAAATCGTGACTGGCAATAAAGATAAACTCGTTCACCACCTTGGCCAGCTCTTTTTCGGTGCGCGTGGGTTGGGTGGGATCGGTACTGACCCAGAGATAACCGATCACCTGCTCTTCGGCACCCCGCAGCGACATGACCGAGACCAAAGTCGGCAGATGACGACCATCCCGGCACAGGTAGGTCAGCTCAAAAAAATCCTCGCCGTCTTGTGCCGCCTTGCCGATCAGTGCCTCAAAATCCGGCATGACGGTGGTATCCAGTTCGAGACGCAAGGCCACGGCACGCTCGAGCAGTGCCTGCCGGTCTGTCATTTCAACCAGGGACACCTTGTTCAAAATGTCGGTCGCCGTATAGCCCAACATGCGCTCGGCACCCACATTGAAAATCTGAATGATTCCCTTCGTATCGGTGGCGATGCTCAAAAAATTGGCACTGTTGAAAATCGCGCTTTGCAGGGCATCCGCCTTGAGCAGGGCCTCAGTCGCCTCTCTGCCCACGAAATTCTCTTCCGTCATCAAGGTGTGCATGGTCTCTTCCTGCCTGGCGTTAGCGAGTGGAACATCCTGATGCTATCCTTGCCTCCAATAATGGGATGATTGAAACATAGAAGCACCATAAAAGATACTCAATAATTTATGTAGAACACCAAGATTATTGACTAGCGGGACGGAATTGGTTATGATCATAATGTGAAATTATAAGGGTTTCAGGTCTGAAAATCGGAAAACAGGGTAGAGTCGTCCGGGTTTTTCCTGAGAAACATGGGACAAAAAAATGGCCGAAAAATCGATGCTGCGTTGCAATACCTCTATTCACCCCTGCCCGGCACCACAGACGGAGGTGGCAGAGTCTGTCCCCCCGGTGGTGCATATCGTGGATGATGAGCGGGTCATCTGCCAAATGGTAACAAGGCTGCTGGAGTCCGTGCACCTGACGGTCAAAGCGGCCACCTCCGCCCAGGAATTTTGGGCCAGTTTTGTCCCCAAGCAAACCGGCTGTCTGCTGTTGGATGTACGGATGCCGGTCATGGGTGGCCTGGAGCTCCAGGCAAAATTGTTGCAAGAGGGGGTATTGACGCCTGTCATCATCCTGTCCGGTCACAGTGATGTGCCCACAGCGGTCCGCGCCATGCGACAAGGAGCGTTCCATTTTCTCGAAAAACCGTTCAACAGCCAACAGTTGCTGGATCTGGTCCAGGAGGCCATCCGTGTGAACGCAACAAGGCAGCTACAACAGGCCCGTCGCGCTGCAGCCTGTGCCCAGTTGGCTGTCCTTTCGGAACGGGAACGGGAAATCCTGGACCTGCTGGTCACCGGACGGCGGACCAAGGAGATTGCCACCCTCCTGGATCTCAGCACCAAGACGGTCGAGACCCACCGTGCCCATATCATGCTGAAAATGAATGTCAAGTCGGTCGTGGCCCTGGCGCATCTTGTCTGGCTCTCCCACTGCCCAGACTGCCCGGTGCCCGTGCGGGCGGGGATGTACTGAAAGGGGGTACCCCCAGGCGGCAGGGCGTCACGCCAATTCGATGCGCAACCGTCTGCCCACGGCATGGGCCAATCGCTCCAATGACTCCAGGGTGATGGAGATATTGTCCGGGTCGAGCAGGCGGTCCAACTGGGCACGACTGGTGTTGAGTTGTTGCGCCAGATGCGTCTTGGTCAGATGCTCCTGTTGCATGATGTCCGCCAGTTGCAACGCCAGCAGACGCTTCCTGGCCTTGGCGGAAACCTCGTCCAGGATGGCTTCCTCCACCAGAAAGTCGTCCAGGGAACTGCCTCTATGCCTGTTCATTGTCTGCATCCTCATAGTACCGTTTGCGGTTTCTCGCCAGTGCCAGATCTTCCTTTGGGGGTCTTCTGGGACTTTTTCTCGAAACCATGCAGCAAAACCATGTCGTGCCCCTGCACGGTAAACAAAACCCGCGCCACGCCACCATTCTTCAGATGGCTGCGCACCTCCCATAATCCCGGTTCCAGCTTGCGCACCAAGGGCATCCCCAGGGGCCATCTGAATTGGGTCAACTTAAGATCCTCGCCAATGGCCTTCCGATCCTCCATGTCCAGCCCACGCAACCAGTCCCGCACCGGTTCGTTCTTGGAACCTGTGCGGAAGAAAACCACTTCGAGAATAGGCAGCGTAGTCATAATGGGAGTGTATCTTAAATGGTACGCATTGACAACAGGTCACAAAACCCGTAGAGTTGGCGTATATGTTTCAATCGTTTGGATCCACGCAGCCAAAATTCTGAAGAAGGCCCACCATGATCGCCGTCACCTTCGACACACTCAAATGTGTTGAAACCCTCCGGGCCTCTGGCTTTGATGAGCCGCAAGCCAAGGGGATGGCCTCTGCCATTCAGGAGGTGCAAAAGGCCAACCTGGAAGGACTCGCCACCAAACAGGATCTCAAGGAACTCGAACTCGGCATCAACATCAAGCTGGAGAAAGAACTGGCCCCCATGCGCACCGAGATGGCGGTCATCAAATGGATGCTGGGCGTCCAGATGGCGGGCGTCATGGCCCTGGTGCTCAAGTCTTTCTTCCCGCACTGACCCCGTTCAAACGCGCGACAACAGGACAACAAACCGGCTGCCCGCTCCCGGTGTGCTCTCCACCCGGATGGTTCCCCCGTGGGCGGCGACTATCTTGTGGGTGATGGCCAGGCCCAGGCCGGTACTCCTCTCCCCCCCAGTGGGTCGATTGCTCAATCGCTGGAATGGACCAAACAACCGCTCCCGCTCCTCCTCTGGGATGCCCGGCCCCTGATCCACGACGGCAAAGCCGACCTGCCCGGCCTCTGCCACCCACTCCACCCACACCCGCCGACCAGCGGGCGAAAATTTGATGGCATTGGAAAGCAGGTTGTCCACCACCTGGGCCAGCCGTTCGGCATCAAAAGCGGCCCATATGACCTCTTCTGCCACCGGTTCGAGGATGATTGCCTTGGCCTGGGCGGTAAACCGGGCCAGCCGCACCCGTTCTTGCACCAACTGATCCAGGCGACCTGGGCTTCGGTTGAGCACAAAATGACCGCTCTCGATGGTGGCCACATCCAATAAATCATTGACCATGGTCAACATCTGCTGACTGAGACGCCGAATGCTGGCAAAAAATTCCTGTTTGACCGTGTCCGGCAAAGACACCTCCAGCAAGAGTTCGCTCATCCCCTGGAGGGCGGCCAGGGGATTGCGCAAATCATGGGCCGCCATGCCGAGAAAATTGTTTTTGAGCCGATTGAGTTCCTGCAATGCACTGTTTTGTTGCACAATGCGCGCTTCAGCCGCCTTGCGGGCGGTGCAATCCGTGATAATGCCGACCAACTGCCGCACCCCGCCCACCCTTGACTCCCCCACCGCCAGTTCCAGGGGAAACCGGCTGCCATCCTTGCGCTGTCCCACCCCCTCCCGTCCGCTGCCGATCCTGTTGGCCCCATCGCCCGCCAGACAGAGGTGCAGATCACCGTCAGGGGCCGTCTGATCCAGTTCGGGCATGAGCCGATGGATGGTCTGCCCCCGCAACTCGCTCTCCGTATAGCCAAAGAGCCGCTCGGTGGCCGGATTGATGCTCTGGATGATGCCCTGGTCATCGATGGTGACAATGCCATGGACCAGCGTGGTGAGCAGGGTGTGCAGATAGGCCTCCCGCTCCCACAAGCGTTGCGTCAACGGTATAACCTCTGCGGTCTGCAACTCCGTCACGACACAATGGGCCAGATCCTGCAACGCGGCGACCTGTTCCTGGCTCAAGTGGCGGGGTTGGGAATCGATGGCACACAGAGTGCCGACGCGCTGGCCGCTCGCGAGCGTCAACGGGGCACCGGCATAAAAACGAATGTTCGGTGGCTGGGTCACCAGCGGATTGTCGGCAAAACGGGGGTCCGCCCAGGCATCCGGCACGCAAAAAATGGCCGAACTATGGATGGCATGGGCACAAAAAGAGATATTGCGCGGGGTTTCGGTCACCGCCAGCCCCTGGCGCGACTTGAACCATTGCCGGTCGACATCCACCAGGGTGATCAAGACAATGGGCGTCTGGAGAATATACTGGGCAAGGCGCGTCAGGCGATCAAACCGCTCTTCCGACGGGGTGTCGAGGATATGCAGGGCCCGCAACGCTGCCAGGCGTTCCTCTTCGTCAATCGGTCGGTCGGGGGTGCGCATGGATCCTCTCCTGAGTGGAGGGTGGTCAGACCACTGGCATGGCGTAGCCCTTTACACCGCCTCACTCCGGGTCCAAAACATGCCCCGTTCGACAAAGGCACAGAGCAGATGGCCCACCAGAATATGGGCCTCCTGGATGCGTGGCGTCACCGTGGCGGGTATCTTGAGACACAGGTCACAACCCGCTTCCATTTGACCACCCGAGGCCCCGGTCAGACCAACCACATGAATCCCCATCCGCCGGGCCGTGACCATCGCCTTGAGAATGCTGGGCGAATTGCCAGAGGTGCTGATGGCCAAAAACAGATCACCCGCCGTGCCATTGCCCGCTATCTGCCGGGCAAAGACCTCCTCATAGCCATAATCGTTGCCGACCGCCGTCAGAATGGAAGTGTCGGTCGTCAGGGCCAAGGCAGGCAGGGCTGGCCGGTCGAAGAAAAATCGACTGACCAGTTCCCCCGCAATATGCTGGGCATCCGCCGCCGACCCCCCATTGCCAGCAATCAACATCTTGCCCCCGGAGCGATAAACCCCCAACGCCAGATCACACACCTGCTGCAAGGTGGCCAAAAGATCGGCATCGTCCAACAACCGCTGCTTGACCGCCAGACTTTCCCGAATTTGTTCCAATAAAAACGGATCGTTCATCGTGCATACCTCACCTTGGATCTGGATTGTCCTTGCGTCCGACGGGGCTTTGCCCCGAACCCCACCAGGGGCTTTGCCCCTGGACCCCACCAGGGGGATAATCCCCCTGGACCCCTTGCAATGCAAACTACCCCTCCCGACCCAAAAAGGCCAACAACGCCTCCTGGATGGGCCGATACAACCGCCGCACCTGGGCCAACTCCTGCCGCGCCTCCGCCCAATGCTCGTCCCGCACCGCCTCATACAGGGCACGAGTGGACTTTTGCAAAATGGGAAAAATGGTGTTGGCCATGCTCCCCTTGATGACGTGTGCCGTCGCCCGTGCCGATTGATAGCTGCTCTGATCGACATCACGCTGCATGGCCGTGAGCAGTTCCAGAAACTGCACGGCCAACAGGTCGGCCACCTCGCGAAAATCCTCGTCCTGCAAGCCGATGGAACGCATGGATTTCAGGAGAGCCTCCATGTCAACCCGTTCCGGCGGCGTGTCACCGGCCAGGGCGGCCTCGCCCTGCTCAACCGTCGCCTCAACCGGCGCAGAGACCGCAGGCTGGCTCGGTCGCAGCAAGGAAAATTGCCGCAACTGGCCGCGCAGATCGGCAATGGTCACCGGCTTGGAGAGAAAACCATCCATGCCACAGGCGCGAATATTGTCCCGCGCCTGTGGCGTAATATCGGCGGTGAAAGCGATAATGGGTACCGCCTGTCGGCCCTGCTCCTGTTCCAACAGATGGATGGCCCGCGTGGCATCAAAGCCATTCATCACCGGCATCTGGCAATCCATCAAAATGAGATCGAACTGTTTTTTCTTGAATATCTCAAGAGCCTCAACCCCATTGATGGCCGTACTGATCTGATCGGGACGATAGCCGATATTGATCAACATGCCCTGCGTCACGATCACATTGGCCTGTTGATCATCCACGATCAACAGGGAGCCCGCACAGTGCAGTGCCTCGGGCAGCAGTGGTGCCAGATCTGTTTGCAGAGCATGATGGCTGCCCTTGTTCTTGATGAGCCACTCGACGGCGGCGACCAGTCGGTCGGCATTGATCGGTTTTTTGAGACAAATGGCCGTCCCCGGCAATTCGGTGGCCTGGTCCCAGCCCTGATCCAACAGATCCGTCAGCAGAATAAAGCGCAGATCGGCATTGCAACTCAATAATTGCCGAAACTCCCGCCGATGGCTGACGACCGGCCTCTGGTTGCACAAGACCAGTTGATAGGGTTGGCCCATGGCCTCGGCCTGTTGCAAAATATTGGCGGCATGTTCCACCTCGGCCACATGGTCCAACCGGGCACCATGCGGAACCAGAGCATCTTCCACCAGAGTGCGCAACAAGCCATCATGGGCGATGGCCAACACCCGCATATCCTTGAAATCCTGTTTCTTGGCACTCTGAATATAGGCCTGCTGCTGCTTGTCCAACTGCACGGTAAAATAAAAAACCGATCCCGAGGGGGTGTGCGGATTGGGTTCCATATTGATCTCGCCACCCATCATTTCCACCAGATGTTTACAGATGGAGAGACCCAACCCGGTGCCCTCATGCCGGCGGGTGGAGGAAGAATCCACCTGGGTAAAGCGGCTGAAAATTTTTTCCTGGTCTTCCAGCGCGACCCCGATACCCGAATCCCGCACCTCGAAGAGCAGATCAATATGTTCCCCATCGCTGTCGACCGGACCGCCGTACAACTCCACCACCCCCCCTTCCGGGGTAAACTTGACGGCATTGCCCAACAGGTTGACCAAAACCTGGCGCAAACGGATGGGATCGCCCCGCGCCGCCGTGAGGGGGACATCCGGGAAAAAAGCGGTCAGTTCAATCCCCTTGGCATGGGCCAGAGGAGCCACGGTCATGGAGGCTTCATAGATCGGCTGACGCAGATCAAAATCCACCTTGTCCAGGGTGAACTGCTCGGTCTCCATCCGGGAAAAATCGAGCACATTGTTGATCAAGGTCAGCAAGGTGTTGCCCGCCCCCAGGGCCAGTTCCACCCGCTCCCGATCCGGCAGGTTGATGTCGGAGGTCCGCAACAGTTCCAACATGCCCAGAATGACCGTCATCGGGGTACGAATTTCATGGCTCATGGTGGCCAAAAAATCACTTTTGGCCTGACTGGCGGCCAGGGCCTCATCCCGGGCAACGGCCAAATCTGCCGTGCGTTCCCGCACCTGCATTTCCAGAGAGGCGGCCAGATTTTTGAGGGCCACATGCGAGGCATGCAGGGTACTCAGCAAGGTTTGAAAAGCGGCAGCCAATTCGCTGACTTCGTCGGTGCCCACCACAGAAATGACCACCCGTTCCTCCCCCGCCGCAATGCGCTGGATGGTGCGGGTCAGATGGCGCATGGGCAGGGTCAACTGCCGGGTTGCCAGAATAATGAGCAGACCCAGCCCCAAGGCGACGGCCAGGGAGAGTTCCAGAATATCCTGCCAATAGTGTTGCGCCCGTTGCACCGACAGGGCATTGGAGGCCACGGCGATCATGACCAGGTAACGGGCGGGCTGGCTGGGATCAAAATAGATGCGCTGGAACATCAGATCAATCCCACGGTCGGGCAGACTGGCCTGCACCGGTGTATCGGCAAAAAGGGGGGTGCGATGGCGCAAAGGCGGCACCTTGGCGGGACGGGCAAAGGCCAGGTCCACCCCCGGAAAATAAGCCTGCACGTTCTCCGCGTCATGCGACGGGCGGGCAGACGGCGCATGAGAGGCCCGTGCAGCCCCCTCTTGCAGAATTTTCGCTGTTTTTTCAGGAAAATAAAGTATATTACCCCCGGAATCGGTCATCAGGATCTGGACAATGCCACTGGTCTGACGAAAGAGGGTGTCGGTCAGTTGGTGAAAGTCTTCCCGGATGGTCAGGATGCCGATACATTCATCGTCCCCCGTAAAAACGGGCACGGCCATGCGCCAGGTTGTGTCGGCGGGGGCGGCACCGGCGGTTGTTTCTGGCGACGGCAAGGGCCCCAGCAGGGTAAACTGGTCGGGATTCAGCCGCATGGTCTGCGGAAAAAAGGGTTGTCCGCCCTCGGCCTGCAAGGAGGCCTCTGCCACCCGGACAATCTGGCCGTCGGCCCGGCGTTCCACCCGCACCCGTTCCCGCCCCTGTTGCGCCATGCCCAGCAGACTGATCTGGGTATAGGTGGGCTGGTGCTCCATGATGGCCATAAAATCATTGGCGACGGGATTCATCCGTTCGGGCAATGGGCCGGTTGTCGCGTCGGACTCCGCCAGGGCATGCAGGACGGAACTGGAATCGGCCAGGACGGAAAGCGTGTTGTGCAGTTCGTGGATGTGGAGCACATACAGGTTTGACTTGCGCCGCAATTCACTGGCAATATCGGAAAAAGACTGTTCCTTTAACAGTTTTTCGACACTGGACAGGCTCACATAACCCACCAGGGCAACACCCAGCAGGGTGAATATCAGGGTGAGCAGGACAATTTTGGCGGGCAGTTTCAGTAACGGTTTCATGGTGTCGAGGAGACAAAAGAGTTAAGCTCTTGGTGGCACAATACACCACTGCAACCCATCTGGACAGACCGTTTTTGCATCACCACGAAAAAAACCGGGACATATAAAACATGGCATTGATCGGCATGCGTGACGTATCCATCCGCTTCGGCGGGCCTGCTCTGCTGGAGGGGGTCCAATTTTTTATCGAACCGGGCGAACGGGTCTGCCTGGTGGGACGCAATGGCACCGGCAAGACCACGCTGATGAAACTGTTGGCGGGTGAGTTGCAACCCGACAGTGGCGAGGTGGTGCGCCAAAAAGGGATGCGGGTGGCGCGCCTGGAACAAGGGGTACCGGGGGGGCTGACGGGGACCGTCCGGGCGGTGGTGGCCGGTGGACTGGGGGCGACAGAGGCCGAGTGGGCCGCCCACCCGGATCAGCAACGGGTGACCGAATGGCTGTCCCAGATGGCTCTGCCGGGCGACATGGCCTTCGAGTCGCTCTCCGGGGGGTTGAAACGGCGGGTGTTGTTGGCCCGTGCCCTGGTGACCAACCCCGACCTGTTGCTGCTGGATGAACCCACCAACCATCTCGATCTGGAGGCGATTCAGTGGCTGGAAACCTTCCTGAACCCGACCACGGGCGGCCGCGCCTATACGGGGACGCTCTTTTTTGTCTCCCACGACCGTCTCTTCCTGGACCGCCTGGCCACGCGCATTCTGGAACTGGACCGGGGTCGGTTGACCGACTGGCCAGGCAATTATGCTACCTATCGCCAGCGCAAAGAGACCGCCCTGGAGGTGGAAGCGGCCCAGCAGGCCCTGTTTGACAAAAAACTGGCCCTGGAGGAGAGTTGGATCCGCCAGGGAATTCAGGCCCGGCGCACCCGCAATGAAGGGCGGGTCCGCGCCCTGGAGCGGCTGCGGCGGGAACGCCAGGCCAGACGGGAGCGCACGGGGGTGGTGCGGATGCAGTTGGAGACAGGCGAACTCTCCGGCAAGATTATTGTCGAGGCCCGGCAGGTGAGCTATTCCTATGAAGAAATCCCGCTGATCCGCGATTTTTCCACCACCATTCAACGGGGCGACAAGGTGGGGGTGATCGGGGCCAACGGGGTAGGCAAGACCACCCTGTTGCGTCTGTTGCTGGGCGAATTGACCCCCGATGCGGGCTCCATCCGACTGGGCACCCGGCTGGAAGTGGCCTATTTTGACCAATTGCGCACCCAGTTGGATGAAGGCCGCACGGTGATCGAAAGCGTGGGCGAGGGTCGGCAAGAGGTGGTTTTTAATGGCAAGACACGTCACATCATCAGCTATTTGCAAGATTTTCTCTTCACCCCGGACCGGGCGCGCTCCCCGGTCAGCGTCCTGTCGGGGGGCGAGCGCAATCGTCTGCTGTTGGCCCGCCTGTTCTTGAAACCCTCCAATGTCCTGGTGATGGACGAACCGACCAACGATCTGGATGTGGAAACGTTGGAACTGTTGGAATCCCTGCTGGTGGATTATCCGGGCACCGTCTTGCTGGTCAGCCATGATCGGACCTTTTTGAACCATGTGGCAACCGGCACCCTGGTGTTTGAGGAAGGGGGGCGGATCGGGGAATATGTGGGCGGTTATGATGACTGGTTGGCGCAACGACCTGTGGCAGTGGTCTCTCCCACGGGCAACAAGACGCGCGCGGACACATCCTGCGCGCCTGCGGGGGAAGAGCGCGTCCGGGTCCGCAAGAAGCGGTTGAGTTTCAAGGAACAACAGGAACTGGTCGCCCTGCCGGGGCAGATTGAGACCTGGGAGCAGGAACAGGCCGAGTGGCATCAGGTGGTGGCCGATCCGGCCTTTTATCGCCGTGGCAGTGAGGCCGTGGTGGCCGCTACAACCCGTCTGGAAACGTTGGAACAGATGTTGGCGCAGGCTTATGCCCGGTGGGAGAGTTTGGAAGCGTTGGCGGGTGAGCGGTAAGGGTGACCCGTGGGGGCTTTGCCCCCAACCCCACCAGGGGCTTTGCCCCTGGACCCCACCGGGGGGGATAATCCCCCCCGGACCCCCGTGCAAATTTCTAAACCACACCTATTTCGGAATGCGTAGTTTCCGTCATCCCCGCGTAGGCGGGGATCCAGATCTCGCAGGTACCACCTGGATTCCCGCCTGCGCGGGAATGACGTTTGAAAAACTACGCATCCCATGCTGGGTGCGGTTTAGGGAGGCGGTTTACCCGCCTCCCCAGTCTCAGATAAAAAGGGTCATCGAATTTTCAGCCACCTCAAAAAAGCGGGCTGCGCCCGCATATTCCAGCCCATCGATAAAATCTTCCGGTTTAAAGCCGAACAGATCAACCGTCATTTGGCAGGCGACCATCTTGACTTTGGACTCCTTGGCCATCTGCAACAGATCATCGATACTGGGCACCCCCTGGTTGACCATTTTTTGTTTCATCAAAAGGGTGGCCAGGCCTTCCATGCCGGGCAGCATTTGCACAAAGGCTGGCATGGGGATCGGCATGGGCATGGCCGGGTTACCCAACGGCGAAAGTTTCAGATCGCGCTCTTTTCGCAACACCTGCAACCCGTAAAAGGTCCAGAAAACGGTGACCTCATACCCCAGCGTCGCCGCCGTGGTGGCCAGAATCAGGGGAGGATAGGCAAAGTCCAACGTACCCTTGGAGGCAATGATGGTTAATCTTTTGGGATTGGCCATGACCAAAAACTCCTATACCTTCTTGATTTCGTAGTAGAAAATCTTCCCATCGTTGAAGGCCTTGACCAGTTGGTGACCCGTCTGGGAACAAAAAGCGACAAAATCCTTGGCCGACCCAGGATCCGTGGCCATGACGGCCAAAGTTTGTCCAGAGGCCATCTCTTTCAAAGCCTTGTTGGTACGGAAGATGGGTACAGGACAACTCAGACCTCTTGCATCCAGAGTTTGATGAGCCATGTGTATGCAACCTCCCCAATGGAACACGAATGAAACAACCGGATCAACTCCGAGCCAAACGGTGCAACACCGCCACCAATGTATCCACCTCCGCACAAGTGTTATAGAACGCCAGCGATGGCCGTACCGTTGACTCCACCCCCAACCGACGCAAAATCGGCTGAGCACAATGGTGGCCGGAACGCACGGCGATCCCTTCTCGATTCAGCGCGGCCCCCACCTCCTCGGTACGATGACCGTCCAGCACAAACGACAACACACTGGCCTTGTCACGGGCGGTGCCAATCAGGCGCAAACCGGGGACGCCACGCAAGGCATCGGTCGCATAACCCAGCAAGCCATGCTCGTAGCGGGCCACATTTTCCATACCCAGACGTTGCAGATAATCAATCGCCGCCCCCAGACCGACCGCATCGGCAATGTTGCCGGTACCCGCCTCAAACCGTGCGGGCGCGTCGTGATAGAGCGTTTTCTCGAACGTCACATCGGAGATCATATTGCCGCCTCCCTGCCAAGGCGGCATGACGGCCAGCAATTCCGGCTTGCCGTAGAGGACGCCGATGCCCGTCGGTGCCAATACCTTATGACCGGAGAAGACATAAAAATCGGCATCGAGTGCCTGGACATCGACGCGCATGTGCGACACCGCCTGGGCACCATCCACCAACACATGCGCCCCAAAACGATGCGCCAGCTCGATGACTTCGGCAACGGGCGTCACCGTGCCCAGGGCGTTGGAAACCTGGGTAATCGCCACCAGCTTGGTATGATCGTTCAACAAACGCAGGTAGGCGTCCAGCACAATCTGCCCATCCTCATCGACGGGAATCACCCGCAACCGGGCCCCCTTCTCGGCGGCGAGTTGCTGCCACGGGACAATATTGGCATGATGTTCGAGATGCGACACCAGGATCTCATCTCCGGCCCCGATCTGCTGGCGGCCATAACTCTGCGCCACCAGATTGATGGCCTCCGTCGCCCCGCGCACGAAGACAATGCTGCGGGCAGATTCGGCACCGAGAAAACGGGCCACCTTGTCCCGTGCCGCCTCGTAGGCATCGGTGGCGCGGGCCGCCAGTTCATGGGCCGCCCGATGAATGTTGGAATTTTCGTGGGCGTAAAAATAGGCCAGCCGGTCAATCACCGCTTGCGGCTTCTGGGTCGTGGCGGCATTATCAAACCAGATCAAGGGTCGGCCATGGACCCGCTCGGCCAGGATCGGAAAATCCCGGCGTACCGCGTTGACATCAAAGGGCGGATGACCACTGACCACCGCCTGGGGAACGACGGCGTCGGCTCCCTGGGTATCCAGGAAATAAAACCCGTTGCCACCGGGTGACGCGGATCCCGGCTGCGGTTGCGACGGTGCACCGGCACCGATCACCCCCCGGAGCACCTGCAAAAGTTCCTGCCCGCCCGGCAAGCCATAGGACTGGGCCACGACGCGGTCATCCGGCACCTTTTTGCCCGGCGGACTGGTGTGACCGGGGGCATGAGAGGAACCGGGCACCACCAGCGGTACCCGCCCGCCCTCCGTCCGGGGAAGCGCGGCGGCGTTACCGGACGGCACCCCCGGCGTGTGCTGGCTGGCGGCGGCCGGATGGCCCCCCCCTGCCGGCACCCCCTCTGCGGCAGTGGCATGATACGGACTGGCCTCACCCAGAAAATAATAGGGCGTCGAGGGAACGGCCACCGGCGTGCGCACCGCATCCACCTGGGGCAAGGCGGGAATATACTGAAACGGAATACCCAGCAATGGGTTGCTGGATGCCGTCGCGTCGGGTGCGCTGGTCGCCACGGCGTCCGCCGCAGGGGCGGTGGCAACCCGTGACGGCACCGTGTCGGGCACGAAGGTGCCCGGCAGGGCGGCCAGAAATTCACTGGCCAACCGCGTCAGGGTTGCCTCATCAGGCAATCCAGGGGGCGGGCCACCGGTCACACCGGGCACACCATGCTGTGTCGATGTCTGGGTAGTCATGTTGTGTCATCACTTGTAGGTATCTGGATAGTCGTGATATTTGCCAATCTCCACATCCTCCAGGACTGCCAGCGCATCTTCGGTCAGCACGGCCAGCGAGCAGTACAGCGAAATCAGATAGGAGGCAATGGCGTTGCGATTGATACCCATGAAACGAACCGACAAACCAAGCCCCTGCTCGCCAACCAGCCCCGGTTGATAAAGACCAACCACCCCCTGGCGTTTTTCACCAACACGCAACAGGATAACTTTGGTTTTGCCGTCCGCCACCGGCACCTTGTCGGACGGGATCAGTGGCAGGCCGCGCCAGGTGAGAAATTGCGCACCAAACAGACTCACGGTCGGCGGTGGCACACCCCGGCGGGTGCATTCCCGGCCAAAGGCGGCGATGGCCAGCGGATGGGTCAGGAAAAATGCCGGTTCCTTCCACACCTTGGCCAACAGATCGTCCATATCGTCCGGGGTCGGGGCACCGGTCAGGGTCGAGATGCGCTGCTCCTCTTCGACGTTGGCGAGCAAACCATAGTCCGGGTTGTTGATCAGTTCGCTCTCCTGCCGCTCCTTGATAAACTCAATCGTCAGGCGCAACTGCTCCTTGATCTGGTCATAATTGTTGCTGTAAAGATCCGAGACGCGGGTGTGCACGTCCAGGATGGTCGTGACCGCGTTCAGAAGATATTCGCGCGGGTGCTCCTCATAATCGATAAACGTTTGTGGCAACTCCGATTCGTCCCGCTGGGCGCAGGCGACCCGCACATCACGGGGATTTTTGACCTTGTTCAGCCGAAAAATGCCATCCTCAACCGGCACCCACTGCAACAAATGGGTTATCCAACGCGGCGAAATGGTGGAAAGTTGCGGGGCCGTTTTGGTCGCATTGGCCAACTGTCGTGCGGCTTTGTCATCCAGTGCCTGTTGTGCTTCAAAAATTTGTGCCATCCGTGCCTCCCTGAAATTGAACGAAATCAAGATATGGGTGAACTGCTTCAATCCTGGACCCACGGCAAGCCGTGGAAACGCCAACCATTAAAACTGCCGCGTTGCTGCTGCGCATTGTGATCGCCCTCGAACCCTTCGAGGACATTGTACACCTGGGCAAAGCCCGCCTTGCTGACGGCCACCGCCGCCTCTGCCGACCGTTTGGCACTGCGACACAAGAGCAGGATCACGGCATCTTTCCCGGTTTTTTTCTCCAGTTCGCGCACAAAACGGGGATTGCGGATGCGGGCGGTGCCCGCCTCCCAGATGACATGCAGGGTGCCCGGCACATGACCAACGAACAGACGCTCTTCGGCAGTACGTATATCCACCAGCAGTGCCTGCCCACTGGAAAACAACCGCCAGGCATCCTGGGGGCCAATCTGCCCCGCAAAGCCCAACCGCAGGGCGGCCGCCTCCTCCTGCGCCCGCAGCAATACCGGGTCGGTCTGCCCGACACAAACCAGGTGTTCGGCAACGACCTCCCGATTGGCAACAGGGGTCACCTCAGATACGGCAAGCAACATGATTTTTTCTCCTCATCGATTTCTCTGCCAATGGTGGTACGGGGCTGGTCAAGCAACGCCCGGTGACCAACACCACGGGATGCAGCGTAGCACGATAGAACAGCACCTTATAATAATATAAAAACATTTCCTAATCACAATTTGTAAAATAGTGACAAATTCAACATGATATTATTGTAAAAACAAACCAGACAAGCGTGCTGTTCAAAGACATCTGATTGATATATAATATAAAATACAATTATTAACCCGCCGGAATTCTGCGCGTCTGCTGGCATCAAACCCGGTTTAAAGAGGATAAAGCGATTATGTTATCACTATATATTCTAAAAAATGGTGTGCCGGGGACCATGCGGGGGTGACCGGATCCCGATGGCCTGCGCGCCATGCACGCGCCAGCCAGGCAATTGGTTGTCGTGCTGCCGCCTCTGTTTTCAGGTCGTCCATGCAATCAACATTTTCATTATGTTGATTGCATGGCAAGGCGGTGCCGTGACTGAAGTCTCTCAGGGCAATCGCATTTGAGAAAAGGCCAAACGTGCAGGGAGGTCCAGGAGGGGATTATCCCCTCCTGGTGGGGGTGTGGGGGCGAAGCCACCACAAAATCGGGGCTTCGCCCCGCCCCCCACCCGAGGGGGTTTCCCTCTCGGGTCCCCCCCGGGGCCGCGGGGGCCCCCCGCCCCCCGCCAGAATTTTTAAAATGGGCTGCCCCGGGAGGGTCTGTATTGTGCCCGTTTGTGTTGTCCCCTTCGGA
>JADFYM010000061.1 GCA_015233035.1 Magnetococcales bacterium | reverse complement strand
GGAAAAAATCACGTCGTTCATCGCGTATTTTAACAAGGCGATGTCGAAACCGTTCCGTTGGACCTACCAGGGCAAACCCCTTGCGGTCTGAAGGAGGGTTCCGAATTTCCGCTGTGCACCAGTAGTTGCCCCCCCACCTCCTTAAAATCCCGTCAACCGAGAACGGACAACCCTTTGCGTTCGATCAGATCAAGCAGTCGCAGTGCCGGGCCGGACGGCTTTTTTTGTCCCTGTTCCCATTGTTGTACCGTCGTCTTGCCGATGCCGAGCAACACGGCAAAGACGGCTTGGCTTACATGGTTGGCCATGCGAATGCGCCGGATGTCTTCTGACTTTAAACGTCGTTTCGGCGGCAAACACAGTGCGTCCAGTTTGCGTTTGGTGATTTCGTCCATCGCGCCGACCTTCACCAAAGCGCAGGCCATGTCGTGGGCAACATCCAGAATCGCACTGGTTTTGGGATCCAGAACCCGATTCACTGCCATTCATCCCGAATCCGCCGTTGATAGGCCAACGGATCTTCATCGAGTGTGATTCTGCCACTGAAACAGGAGAGATTCACCCTTTTCTTACCGTTATCCCGCAGATTCAGTGCAGACTCAATCTTCAATACCGCCACAGGGTGGCTGTTTTCATCGGTAACAATCTTTTTTTGAATGGTATCCAAGGCAATTTTTATTGCTCGATAGAAAAATCATGGTCAAGATGTTCGTCGTCGAGTGCATCCACAGTCTCGGAGAATGATACCAGATGGCATCTGTGGCGGTCAATAGACCATTCCGCAACGTCTTTTGCTCCTAAAACCCACTCTCCCGCAGCAGCAAGGCGGCAACCTGTCGCCACAACCGACTGGCCGGACTCTCCGCCGGGATGGTGATGGTCACCGTCCCCCGCAGCAACTGGCTCAGGGGTGGCAGGGTGATCTGGGGGGAGAGCGTCACCCGAAAATGGGCCTCGCGGGGGATCAACTCCTCCGTATGCTCTTCCCGCACCAGAATGGGCCCCCCATAACGGGAGGCCAGTTCCGGGTCCAGCAACCGCTGGGTGTTGACCGCGTCCACCGTCAGCAGACGACAGGGCAAGGGGGGGAAATCGGGATTTTCGGCGTAAAAAATGGCCTCGGCCTGAAGGACCATCCCCGGATGATCCCCGGCGACAAACCCCTCCACCACCTGTGTGCCCGGATCCACCAGACGCAACAACGGCTCGCCGTCCGCCACCCACTCCCCAGGCACCGCCGCTTCCAGCCGATCCACCACCGTGGCCGCGAACGGGGCCGTCAACACCAGCCGCGCCTGCTCCTTGTGGACGGCAGCCAGTTCGGTAAAACGGGTCGCCAACTGTTCCTGTAACGATTGCCCCTGTTCCAGTAACTCCTTGTCCTGGGCCCGACTGGCAATCTGCCAACGCAACAGCGCAATCTCCCGTTCTATATGTTTTTCCTTATGGGTCAGGTCTGGCAGATCCAGGCGCGCCAACAGGTCACCCGCCCGCACGGTTTGGCCAATGGGGGGCAAAGGCGTCGCCAGCCGGGCCGCTTGCGGGGCAAAAATCCGGGTGTGATGCACGGCGCGCAATGTGGCCGGAGCCTCCACCGTATGCAGCCAGGGCAGACAAAAGGCGGTCAGCAAGGTCAATAATACCATCCCGGTCACCAGCGTGTGGCCATTGATGCGCACACTCTGCCGTTTGCCCACCCAGGCCTGCCACTCTTTCAAAATCGGACGCACGACAAAATAACCCGCCTCCACGCAAAAGAGAAACAGACCCAGAATCTTGAAAAAATAGTGATAAACCAGCACCGCGATGCCCAGAAAGAGAAAAAAACGATAGATCCAGACCGACCAGGCAAAAAAAATCAAAAACCGATGGCGACCTTTGGGCAGCGTTTCCGGGGGCGGTTCCCGCAGCCCAAACAACAGTTCACGCATAAACCAACGGCCCATGGCAAAGGATCGCTCTTGCAGATTGACCCATTCCAGCCCGTCAGACAGCAAAAAATAGCCATCAAACCGCATGAGCGGGTTCAGATTGATGGCCAGCGTGAGGGTCCAGGTGACGGTGGCCAGAAAAAAGGCAGCGTTGCGGAGAGGGCCATCGTCCAGCACAGCCCAGGCCAGGGTGGCCAAGGCGGCCAGGGCCAATTCGGCCAACATGCCCGCCGCTCCCACCGCCAACCGCTGCCGCCGGTCCGGGAGTCGCCAGACATCACTGGTTTCGGTAAACAAGACCGGCCACAAGAGCAAAATGGCCACCCCCATCACCGGTACCCGGCAGCCATACCGCTTGGCCACCAGGGCATGACCCAGTTCATGCAACGATTTGCTCAAAACCATCGCCAGGCCATACGGCACCACATCCCCTGCGGTCCAGGAGTGGACCAGCGTGGTGCTGAAATAATCCCATTGGCGGACGATGAGCAGCAGACCGACCAGGGCGGCGCAGACCACCACCGTCAAACATTCTGCGGTCAGCAGCCAACGCACGCGGGGCAACAGTCGGGTGAGGAGACGGTCGGGATGCAACAGGGGAATGCGCAAAAAGAGATAATTTTTCAGCAACCATGCCCCCCAATGTTGGTGGTTGGCACGGGCTTTTTGCAACAGCCAATCGAGACCAGCCGGCTGGGTGACTTGCAACAGGGTGTTCTGAAACAGATAGCGGGCCACCCGCTCCACATCGGCCACGCTGGGCGTCAAGGTGGTCTGGGCGGCCACGGCGGCGGCAATGGCCGATGCGGTGCCCAACGGCCAGCGGGAGAGAATTTCAAAGGTATGCCAACCGATCCGATAAAACCGGTTGCTGGCCGGATCGTGAATGGTCCAGGTGGGCGACCCATTATGGGCTATAGGGCCGGGGCTCAACCGTAAATCTTCACGCAAGGGCGGCAGGGTGGGTGTGGTCACGGTCGTGGCATGGGCTACATTTTTTGGTCCAGATTTTTTTCCATGGGGGCATGACGCAGGGAGGGTACCACCTGCTGCAAGGCCTCAATCATCTCGGCACACTGCCAGGTGTCCGACTGACGGATCCGGCGCAACTGGGCCAACGCCGCCTCCACGGCCGGTGAACCGGCAAACGAGGGCTGGGCAATGACGCCCAATGCCTGATAACGGCCGAAATCGACCGGCTCATGGTCAGCGAAAAAAACTTCCACCATTTTTTCCCCGCTGGTATCGCTGCGGGAAAAATAGCATGGCCACTCCTGTGGACCGCTTGCACCGGCCTGGGTGGGCTGGCGCATCTCCCGGGCGCGGGCCTTGGCCTCTGCTTCCGAATGGCAAAGGCGGGGGCGGCATCCCTTGGCAGCCAAAAACAGTTGGGCAATCTCGGCAAAACTGTGCAAATCCGCCGCCGGATTCAGGCGGGGGATGAACAATTCCCGATTGTTGCCCAGAAAACAGGCCAGCAGACACAACTGCCCCGCTTCCTGTTGGGAGATAAAATAGCGGCGCACATCCTCCGGGGCGGAGAGCGGTTGCCCCTTTTGCCAACGGGAGACAAAGCCGTGCAACAGGCTGCCATCGGAAAAGGCCACATTGGCAAAACGGGCACTGGTGCAGGACATCCGCCCGGCATGATGCCACAAAATGGCCTCCATGAAGGCCTTGCTGGCCCCCATGGCATTTTCCGGGTTGACCGCTTTGTCGGAAGAGACGGAAAAACACCGTTGCGGCGGGGTCCGTGACAGATGTTCCAGCATGTCGTGGAGGGCGAAAATATTGGTATGGATCAACCGCATCAGAGTCAGCGGATCCCGTTCCGAGCGCACATGCTTGAGAGCGGCAAAGTTGACGACGGTGTCATAGGGTTGGGCCGCCGCCAGAAAATGGCTAAACTCCCGCGTACCCATGCCGATGGCCCAGGTGCGAAAATCGTCCGGGATGGTGCGGTCAGAGGAGCGCAGGGTGCGCACCAACTCCACCAGATTGTTTTCACTGGGATCAACCAGGTGCAGCGCGGCGGGGGCAAAATCGACCAATTGTTCGACAAAGGCACTGCCAATGGAACCGGCGGCCCCGGTTACCAGGATGCGGGAGCGGGCGATGGTCGCTGCCAATTGTGCCCGGTGGTTGGCCATGTCGGCGTGCAACAGGGATTCTTTGCGCCCCAGAATGCGGGACAACAGGTCGGGCATGTCGCCTGGCACGGTTCAGGTTCCCTTCTTTTTGGCCCGGCTGCCCTTGGCGCGGCGGGCCGGGACCGGCAGGGGGTGGGTGGGTTCCTCGGGCTTCGGCCACCAGGCATAGAGATCGGGCAGACCGCGAAACTGTTCGTCTTCATCCAGGCCATAGCCCACCAGGCGCACATCCGGCACCTCATAGCCCAGATAGTGGATGACCAACGGATCGGCATGGCCCACCGTTTTGTGCAGCAGAACGGCCAGACGGATGCTTGCCGGTTGGAGTGTTTCCAGCCATTCGTACAACAGGGTCACACTGTTGCCACTGTCCATGAGGGCATCCGCCACGATCAGGTGACGGCCACGCAACAAGGCCTGATCGGCCGGGGTGACATGCAGATTGAATTGGCCGGTACGAGGGACAAAAATCACCGGCATCGATCGCTGTATCAGCCGCAACAGGTCCAGGCCAAACAGGGCCCCACCCTTCAAAACCACCACCAGAACCGGCTCTTCCGTCGCGGCCAGATCGGCCAGATCGGCCAATATGTGCTGGGCGATGGCTTTGACGGCCTGTTTCAGATGGCTGGCATCAATCAGGAGGGTAAGATGGTCAAAGGGGGCGGTCATTGGTTTTTATTTAAAAATTCTTCCAGAAAACGCAGGGTATAGGTCCCATTGCGGAAATGACCGTCGCGGACAATGCGTTGGTGCAGGGGAATGGTGGTGGAAATGCCACCGATCACATATTCATCCAACGCCCGGCGCATCCGGGCGATGGCCTCGGCCCGATCCGCCCCATGGACGATCAATTTGCCGATCAGGGAGTCATAGTGTGGCGGCACCCGATAGCCGGCATACGCATCGGAATCCACCCGCACACCACAGCCGCCCGGCGCATGATATTCGGTGATACGTCCCGGCGAAGGGACAAATGTTTCCGGATCTTCCGCATTGATGCGGCATTCGATGGCGTGGCCACGAATGAATAAATCTTTCCGGCGAATGGAAAGCGGCAGATTGGCCGCCACGCGAATCTGTTCCTTGACCAGATCGATGCCCGTAATCATTTCGGTGACGGGATGTTCTACCTGAATCCGGGTGTTGACCTCCAGGAAAAAAAACTCGCCCTTTTCCATGAGAAATTCAAAGGTGCCCACCCCGGTATAGTTGACCGCCAGGGCTGCCTGGGCAGCAATCTTGCCCAGTTTTTCCCGCTGTTCCGGGGTGGTGGCGGGGGAGGGGGCCTCTTCCAGAATTTTTTGATGCCGGCGTTGCAGCGAGCAGTCCCGATCCCCCAGATGGATGGAATGGCCGTGATTGTCCGCCAGGACTTGAATCTCCACATGGCGGGGATCGGTCAAAAACCGTTCCATGTAAATCTTGTCACTCTTGAAAAAATGCCGGGCATCGTTGCGGGCGACCGTGAAGGCCGTGACCAGAGCGGCATCCGAATGGACCACCTTCATCCCGCGCCCGCCGCCCCCCGCCGCAGGCTTCAGGATGACGGGAAAGCCAATCTCGCGGGCCACCCGCAAGGCCATCTCTTCGTCTTTGATCTCGCCTTCGGAACCGGGAACCACCGGCACACCCGCCGCTGCCATGGCCTTGCGGGCCTGCACCTTGTCCCCCAGCAGGCGAATGACACTGGGTTCCGGGCCAATAAAGGTCAACCCGGAAGCCTTGACAATTTCGGCAAACTCTGGATTTTCCGACAGAAACCCATATCCTGGATGAATGGCCCTGGCATCCGTGATTTCTGCTGCTGCCATGATGGCGGAAATATTCAGATAGGAATCTGCTGGCCGGGCCGGGCCGATACAGACCGATTCATCCGCCAGGCGAACAAACATGGAGTCGGCATCCGCGTCCGAATGGACGGCCACCGTCTGAATGCCCAACTCTTTGCAGGCGCGATGCACCCGCAGGGCGATTTCACCCCGATTGGCGATTAATATCTTATTGAAGATCGTCATTTAGACCGGCTCAAGGATGAAGAGGGGTTCCCCGTATTCCACCGGACTGGCATTCTCTTTGAGAATGCTGACAATGCGGCCATTATACTCGGATTCAATTTCGTTCATCAGTTTCATGGCCTCAATGATGCAAACCACCTGGCCCTTTTTGACCAGATCGCCACGCGCGATCAGGGGCGGTGCGTCGGGTGAATTGGCCTCATAATAGGTACCCACCATGGGCGATTGGATGGTGATGGCATGGGTCGACGGGTTGGCCACCGCATGGCCCGTCTCTTCCCCAGAGGTGACAGCAGGCAAGGACATCGGAGAAGAGGCGGCATAGGTCACCATGTGCTGCGGAGCAAAGGTCATCTCTCCCCGGTTGGCCAGTTGCCGGGTGACACGAATGGTCTGCGCCTCCTCACGAATTTCAATCTCGGAGACATCGGTCCCGGCCAGAATTTTGAGCAACTGCCGAATTTCTGTCAGATTCATAAGATTACGCCCCCTGAATGGTATCCACGCCCGCCACAGGATGGCCTGGGCGGGAATGCGCCAATGCAGACAGATAACGAACGCCCGCCTCTACCGCAAAACGATAGCCATCCGGTCCCAGTCCCACAATTTGTCCCACCGCAATATCGCTGAGATAGGAATGGTGTCGAAAAGGCTCCCGTCGATGAATATTGCTCAAATGCACCTCAATGACCGGAATATCCACTGCCAGCAGTGCGTCGCGGAGGGCAATGGAGGTGTGGGTGTAGGCGGCTGGATTAAAAACAATCAGGTCAACAACGCCCCGAGCCTGCTGAATGCGCTCGACCAGAACCCCTTCGTGGTTGGACTGGAAAAAATCCAGCACAACAGCAAACGGTTGGCGCATCTGTTCGAGTTGTTCGCGACACTGGGTTTCAATGTCGGCCAGCGTGGCCCGTCCGTAGATCCCCGTTTCCCGCGTACCCAGCAGATTGAGATTGGGACCATTCAGGACCAGTAAGCGGATATCCCTTTTTACCGAGGGGGAATCGGACATTGTGCTCCTCCCAAGGGGGTCCGGGGGGGATTATCCCCCCCTGGTGGGTTGCAACGACAATCGAGACGGAACCTACACGGCGGCACGATCCAATCCGTTGTTTGCTTGTTTACATGTATCGTCATTCCCGCGCAGGCGGGAATCCAGGAGGTACAACAGACCAAATGGATTCCCGCTTTCGCGGGAATGACGGAACAGAAAGTGTCACTTATGACCGTGTGCAGTATAGGTGCGCACCTGTTGCAAAAACTGCCGCAGTCCCGCCTGCGGTCGGGATCGTCTGACCTGGGCCAGAAACCGTTCCAGACGTTGCACGGTGTCCAAGGCTGCGACCGCCTGTTCCCACGGAATGGACGCCGCCGACTTTGCCAGTCCCGCGCGAATTTGTCTTTGCCGGGGTTCCGCCGCGTGCAGCAACAGACGCGCCAGGATATACCACTGGGCCGCCTGTTCGGGATCGGACAGGATCAGGGCATCCAACTCGGCTTGGGCCTCGGCCACCCGCTGGGTGGCGGTCAAGTGAACGAGATGGGCCGTCAGATCTGTCCTATCCATCCATTACACCCCATTCAGCAACCTTTGCCAACGCCTGGCGCACCGGGGCAAAGGAACGTCTGTGTTGGTCGGTCACGCCCCGTTCACACAAGGCCCGCCGATGCTCCGCCGTTGGATAGCCACTGTTGCGTTCCCACCCATACCCCGGATAGTGCATGGCCAGCTCGGTCATCAGGGCATCTCGTGTCTCTTTGGCGACCACCGAAGCGGCCGCAATGGAAAGAGAGATCTGATCGCCCCGGATCACCGCCCGCCCCGGACAGGGCAGATCAGGCGGCAAATCCCGGCCATCCACCAGGACAAAGGCATCGGCTCCCAAAGCCAACCCGCGAATCGCCCGGGACATGGCCAGCAGACTGGCCTGGCGAATATTGAGCGCGTCAATCTCCGCCGGGGTCGCCATGCCCACCTGCACACCGATAGCAGTAGCCCGGATGAGGGACAAAAAACGGCCCCTCTGCTGCGCAGAGAGTTGCTTGGAATCATTCAACCCATGCAGCACGTCCGACAGCCCGTCCCGCAGAGGCAATATTACCGCAGCAGCCACGACCGGACCGGCCAAAGGCCCACGTCCCACCTCATCCACGCCGCACACCACCCCACGCCCCCCAGGGCGGTGTTCGTCTTCCAACTGGAGGCCAGGGCGCGTCTTGGCCGCCATGGGCTGTCTTACCAGGTCCGCTTTTCTTTGATGCGGGTGGCCTTGCCAGACAGTTCACGCAGATAGTACAGCTTGGCGCGGCGCACATCCCCAACCCGGACGACCTCAATCTTTTCCACCCGTGGCGAATAGAGGGGAAAGACCCGCTCCACCCCTTCGCCGAACGAGACCTTGCGCACGGTGAAGGTGGACGAGTATCCCGCATTGTGCCGGGCGATGCACACGCCTTCAAAGACCTGGATCCGTTCCCGCGTTCCTTCGACCACCTTGACGTGGACCTTCAGGGTGTTGCCGGCACTAAAATCGGGCATCTTCCGTTGAATCAATGATTCCTGGAACCGCATGAGTTCATTCATTGTGTACTTCCCTTTTTTGCTGTTCTTCCCAACAGGTTATACCCAGAGGCGTGTTTTCCAGAGTATCCAGATCGTGCGCCAACATTTCAATCAACCGTCGTTCCGTTTTGGTCAGCTCGGCCCGCTGCAACCAATCCGGCCGCCGAATCAGAGTACGCAGCAAAGATTGCCTGCGCCGCCAATCGGCCACCATCCCATGGTTGCCAGAGAGGAGCACCTTGGGCACCGTCCTCTCCGGCACTCCCTGGCTTTCCCAGCACGCTGGCCGGGTAAACTGGGGATGGTCCAACAAACCATGATAAAACGAATCACTGGCAAAGCTGCCTGCATCGCCCAGCACCCCAGGCAACAGCCGTGCCACCGCATCCAGTACCGCCATGGCGGGAATTTCGCCGCCGGTCAAGACAAAATCGCCCAGGGAGAGTTCCTCGTCCACCCGTGCCGCGATAAACCGTTCGTCCACCCCCTCATAGTGACCGCAGATCAGGATGAGGTGTGCCATACTTGCCAACCGTTTGGCATCGTCCTGGTCGAAGCGTCGGCCTTGCGGCGACAGATAGACCACGTGTCCCGGGGTGGCAGCAGTCGGTTGCTGGACACTGTGCAGAGCACGATCCAGGACATCGGCCTGGATGACCATGCCCGGCCCCCCGCCGAAGGGGGTATCATCCACCCGTTGGTGCCGACCCTCGGCAAAATCCCGCAGTTGCACCAACGCCACCTGGAGCAGACCACGCTCTTCCGCCCGTTTCAGAATGGAGTGGGAGAGCAGTCCGGCAAACATCTCCGGGAACAGGGTCACAATAGAGAACCGGATGGCTACATCCCCGACATCAGGCAGACGGTTATGGTTTGCGTGGCCACATCCACCGTTTGGACGACCTCGCGGGTGAACGGCAACAACCGCTCCTCCCCATCAGGCTCCTGCACCACCAACACATCGTTGGCACCGGTGGCAAACAGATAGGCCACCACACCCAACTCACGGCCATCGGCCTCGACCACCCGTGCGCCGATCATGTCGGCCCAATAGTGTTCTCCTTCTGCCGGTTCCGGCAGAGAGGCGCGGGCAACCCAGGCATCCAAGCCGGACAAGAGCTGCGCCGCATCCGGCGTGTCCACCCCTTCCAGGTGGACCACCACACCGCGCGTGTGTCGTTGTCCCGACAAAAGTTTGACTTTTCTAAGGCCATCCACATTGGCACGGGTCGCCGTGGGACGTCCTTCGCCGAGCCACCAGTCGGCAAAGGTCAGAATGCGCTCGGGAGGATCGGTCGACGAGAGGACACGCACCCAACCCTTGACCCCAAAAGGGCCCTGCAATCGTCCGACAGAGACCCAGTCTGCATTGTTTTCGGTCATGCCATTACCAATCCCACGCACCCCCGCCGGCAGGGTTTACCGTTTAAACGCTGACCGATGCGGCCTCTGCCGTGGCTCTTGCCTTTTTGAGCAAGCCAGCCACTGTGTCGGATGGCACGGCACCGACACGAATCCAGTGATCCACGCGGGTCATTTCGAACCGAATGTTGTCACTCTCCTTGAGTGGGTCGTAGGTACCCAATTTTTCCAGGAAACGGCCATCTCTGGGCATTTTGGAATCTGCTGCTACGACTGCATAAAAAGGCCGTTTTTTGGAGCCTCTACGCTGCATGCGAATGCGAACCGCCATAAAAAAACACCTCTCTGTATAGTGTCATGAACACATCACCAGCACCCTCGCTGCGGGCACCGACGGCGAAATCAGGCCATTCTATAGGGTTTTCCCCGCAGGTCAAGTCTTTGGGAAAAGAAAATGCAACCGGATCGTTCCTCCAGGGGAACTTGCCTGTTGTGGCATATGCAACACGGCCACAAACTTGCATGGTTTTACAGGGGTTTTGCTGGTCCTGGTCCTCTGTGCGGCCATTGCCGGGGCCTCTGGCCGAACTTTGCCACCTTTTTTTGCTCATTTCAAGGGGGTTGCGCATGCATCACGCGGGAAAAACAGTGGGAGGTCAGTGGCCGATCTTGTGCCTGGCAGTGGTTTCCTGGATACTGTCCGATCTTCCCTGTCTGACCTGGGCGGCCGGTCCCGTTGTGGAGCGCGCCGAAAGAGAGCCGGGAGACCATGATCAGGGGGATGGTTTTGTTGGCCCAGGCCGATCTCCGTCCAAAGCCCGTGAAGTGGAGCCGGGCGATGCCGCACATGGGGGAGATTTTGTCTCCGGGGATCCTTTGGGCAAGGAGGTCGAGCCGATGGATGGAGATGACGACCAATCGTTGACGCATAAAGGCGCGCGCGCGCCAAAAAGATTGCCCAACACCATACAGGAACCCTCTTCGTCACGTAACGGACCATGACTTCATCCCTGTCAACGCCATCCCCCGGCGGAAAAACCGATCCGCACACCGGCAACACGGCCAAGCATGTGTTGGTCTGGTTGGGCGTGTTGATCATTGGCCTCATGGGATGGTTGTGGCTCGCCCCCCGGCTGACGGCGAATAAAAGCGATGTGTTTTACATCGGTCTGGCCGCCCCCCTGTCCGGTTCCTTTGCGGAGGTCGGCTTGTCCATGCGCCGTGGCGCGGAATTGGCCATTCACGAAATCAACCACAACAAAGAGTTGGGCCATATTGTCTTGCGCCTGGCCACGGCCGACGACCGCAGTGGGCTGGACGGCAAGGACCGGGCGGTGGAGGCCGCCAAAGAGTTGGTGGTCAACCCGAAATTATTGGCCGTGGTGGGGCATTATTTCAGCGGACCCACCCTGGCCGCCGCTCCCCTCTACCAGGAAAATCAAATTTCCCTGATCACCCCCACGGCGACCAGTCCGGCGATCACGGCACAATTTCAAGGCAATTTCAGTATTGTTCCAGATGACTATTACCAATCCGTCTTTTTGGCCAACTATGTACTGTATGGTCTGATGCGGCAAAAAATAGCCGTCCTGCATAGCAATACGTCATACGGCAAATCATTGACAGAATTTTTTGTGCGGGAACTGGCCGTCCAGGGTAAACAGCCGATGAGCGTCGTCGAGGTGGAGAATGCCCCTTTCAAGCCGGATCAGTTGGCCCCACACCTGAAACGATTGGCCGAAGCGGAAATCATCTTTTTGGCCATGAACTATAGCAGTGCCGCCGATGTGATCAAATGGCTCAAGGACAAAGGGGTGACCGCTGATTTTATCGGTGGGGAGAGTCTGGGCGGGCCGCATTTTATTCGCAGTGCCGGGATTTATGCCGAAAATGTGTATGCCGTGACCCCCTTTCTGCCCAACCTGCTGGGAGAAAATGCCCGCCGTTACGAGGCCAGTTTCATCCAAACCTATCAGACCAATCCCGACTGGGTGGCGACCCATTCTTACGAGGCGGTGCGTCTCATTGCCCACGCCGTCCGGCAGGTGGGGGCGGAACGCACCGCCATCCGGCAATTTTTGCGCAAAATTATTCGGGAAGAGGATGCCATCGACAGTATTTCCGGGCCCATCTATTTTGACAGCAATGGCTCCAGTCGCAAACCTATCGCCATCGGCGAAGTCAAAAACGGTCAATTTTTGCCCGCCCGGTTCCAATTCACCTATGTCAAATATCCCGAACTGGTCAAAGCGCGCAAGGAGAGTGTCCGCGCCTTCAAGATGGATGGCCGCTTTGTCAAAAGGACCACTGTGGTGTTCACCGGACTGCATGTCAATGAAATTAAATCGTTCGATCCGGTTGCCGGCAACTTTGTGGCCGATTTTCTCTTGTGGTTCCGATGGGATCCGGACCAGAACGAAAAATTAAATTTCGAGATGACCTACGGCAAGGTGCTGGCGGCGGCAATCCGGGAAAAATATTATGACAAGGTGACCAATAATAATTTTATCTCCTACGATGTCAGTGCCCAGTTGGATGGTGTCTTTCCGCTGAAGGAATATCCATTTGATCGACAGGTCTTGAAAATCCGCATCAAGCCAAAGGTGAAAAACAAGGAAGATCTGATTCTGGTAACCGACATATCCGACGACTCCTTTTTGCGCAAGGATCTGGGCCTGAAGGCCTGGAAGGATGTCCAGCACATTCAATTTACCAGCGAAAATGAGGGCATCTGGAGTTACCGGAACCCGAAATACAACAATAAGTTGTTTCAACTGAATAATTCTCAATTCAATTATCACATCCTGTTGGAGCGTAAAACGGACCAATATATCATCAAGCTGCTGCCCTTGTTTGTGCTGGTGTTGTTGGCTTATGCCATGTTTTTCATCAATTTTGAGTTTACTGCCTCACGGTTTACGGTCGGGGTGACGACCTTGTTGAGTTCCATGTCTTTTCACAATGTCAACAAGGTGGATGTCGGGTATCTGGTGCGCATCGACACCTTTTTCATGATGACATACTATTTCATCTTTTTTGCCATCATCGAGACGGTTCTCGCCAGTGCCCTGCACATCAAGGGCAAACGGTCTTTGGCTGCCCGGGTGGATGCCGTGGCCATTGTGGTCTATCCGGTGTTGATGATTGGGACGGCCTTTGTGTTGTTCAATTGACCGGATGACGGGTTTATTCTGAGGAAACGATCCATGTTCAAGAAATTGCAACTGACTTTCCATCTCCTGATTCTGTATGGACTGTCCGGTATTTTTTTGCTGTTGCTCAGTGTTTACTGCTTGTTTGTCATTTACAATTACAATGAAACGATTCACGCCGTGGAGCGGGAGCAGTTTGCCTTGTCCCATACCGTGACCGAAATGGCGCGGCACCAACTGGATCAGGTGTTGCGTTTTAACGAGGTTTTGTTGTTTGCCCGCATGGGTGATCGGGAAAAATTTGAGGTGAGCAACGAAAAATATGTGCAAGCCGGCAAACGGTTGGGAGACGAAATTCTCGAAGGGCGGAACATGGCCCAGAAGGGCATGGAGATGGCCCGTTCCGAAGCCAAAGTGAAAGAGATTGATGCCATCAAGACACTGTTGAAAGGCATCGAAAAGGCGCATGGCGATTATGAACATTTGGGTGCACTGCTGATTCGTGGCATCTATCAATATGATTTTTTGTCCAAGAGTGAAAGTTTCGCCTCGGGCGGTCCCATGTTGGCGGAGGAGGAGGCCAACAAACACATGGCTTTCCTGAAAGGGAATATCTCCTCTCTGGAGGATGAAACCCGTCGTTTGGAAGGGGGCATCAAGGATGTGACAGAACGGGTCAAGCAACTGTCCCAGACCGTGACCATTGATTCGGAAAGACAGCGCAATCAGGCTTTCAACAGTGTGTTGCCGTTGACATTTTTTTCGTTGGCCAGTGGCCTGTTGTGGATCTTTTTCATGGTGCGGATGCAAAAAGAGCGGGAACAGAGTCGGAACAAACTGACGGGTCAGGCGTTGGGCCTGCTGTCCGACGCGCTGACCCGATTGTCCCAGGTTGTCCAGGAGTGGGAGCCCGCCAGTCAGCAATTGGAGCGCAGGGTGACGGTGCACCGGGAGTCGTTGGGGCCCGTGGTGACCGACTTGCAGCAACTGGTTGTGTTGGCGGACGCTGTGCTCGCCTTGACCGAGCAGATGCACGGTTTGCTGGGTGAAGAGCAGCAGGCCTTGGAGCAGGCCGATCTCCTGGTGCAGCAGTTGAACAAAGAGGCAAAAAAATTGTTGGAGACGGAGACGGAAACCGGACGGGCGATCCGTCATCTCCGCGACACCTGTTTACAGATCAATTTGCTGGCCACCAATGCCAGTGCCGAGGCGTGCCGCTCGGAGGCGACGCGCAGTTTTGCGGTTTTTGCCGAGGAGATCAAGGAGTTGGCCCGCGCCAATGTCCTGGGGGCAGAGGCCATTACCAATCGAACGGATGATGCCATTTTGCATATCCGGTTGGATCAACAGCATACCGACCAGGCCTGCCGTCGCCTGGCGGGTGTGGTGGAATTGGCGCGCAAAGACCTGGAATTATTTGGTAAAATGGTTGCCATGATTCAAAAGCAACCCGGCATGTTGCGTGTGGTGCAAGGTACTGTGGTGGAGGGGTACACCTCGTTGCAAGCTTGCCAGCCTTTATTGGAACAGGCGCAGGCCGCCCGGCAGGCGGCTCCGTTGCGCATCAAGATGGCCCAGGAGGCCATGGGGGGGTGGCCGGGTGTTGCGGGATGAATGATTCTATTGGCAGGGGTCCAGGGGGATTATCCCCCTGGTGGGGTCCAGGGGCAAAGCCCCTGGCGGGGTTCGGGGCGGAGCCCCGGCTCGGGGCATCAAGGGGCTGTGGATCAAAAAAGTGATGCGGCAGCAATATATTGGTGGTTTCAACTCCGGGGTCTTGTTTTTCTGGGGCGTTGCCCTGGATCCCACCAAGGGCGTTGCCTCTGGACCCCACCCTACCTTATGCACACACCTTTGCCGGGGGCCGGGGGACCTTCCCGTCCCCCGTGGGGGTTTGGGGGCGGAGCCCCCAACCGGTTGGTAATTTAAGCCCTTGGGGGGCTTCGCCCCCGACCCCCCCCGGGGGACAACCCCCCTGGCCCCCTATAACTGCACTAAATGCTTCGGATTTTTTATCAGCATAAAGATGTGTGCATAAGGTAGAGACCCCACCGGGGGGGATAATCTCCCCCGGACCCCCATGAATAATAACAACTTTTTGCGATGTGTATAACGGGAAACCTTCCCGCAAAAACCGCCACCTGCCAGGATGATCAAGGTCCAACGGGCGCATGGTGCCCGCTATATCCTCTCTTCCATCAGTTGTTTCATCCACTGCATCTGCCACTCATGAAAGCCGCCGTAGCCGTGTGCCTTCAACTGTGCTGTAAACCGATGTTGTCCACTGAACAGGGTGGCATAGGGGACCAGTCGCATGGGCTCATCCTGTGCCATATCGGTTTCGTGACCGGGTTCCTCTCCCCGGTCCTGATTTGTGTTGCGGTCGGACGCCTTGTCGTTGGCGACCTCTTCCCAGCCTGGTTCCAGATTCAGGCGTTCTGCCTTGGTCGCTGCATTGGCGGCCATCTCTTCACTTTCCGGTTCGGTATCCGCTGTTCTTTTCTGCTTGATGCTGGCTTCCTTTTCCTCCCGGTCCAGAAAACCGGTGCCTGATTCGCCCAGGCCGTGGTTATTGGTATTGTCACCAAATCCTTCCACTGGGGGCATTGTTCCCGTTGTTGTGCTGCCGCCCAGGCCGTCCACTTTGGGGGGATTGCCACTGCCGGTGGCGACCAGTCCTTCTGGTGGTTTGACGAATGCGGCAATACCAGAGAATCCTTCCGCGACCAACGTACTGAGGCGACTGGTATTGTCGCTCAAGCCCTCCACGGCAACGGGTTGTTTGAGGCCGGTGGTGGAAGGGGCATCGCGATCGGTTGTCAAACTGCCTGTGGAGACTTTTTTGTCTGCTTCCATCCCCGTGGTGGCTTCGTGGCTGGTGGATGCGCCACTGCCGTGATCACCACTGCCTGGCCCGCTCGCATCGGCGGCTGGCGGCGCGACTGGTGGAGTGGCGGGAGCGGCTGCTGGTGCAGGTGCCGCAGCGGCTGCTGGTGAAGCGGCTGGCGGAGCGGTTGCGGGCGATGGCACGGGCAGAGACACGGGGGGAGGTACCGGAGCGGCGGCTGGTGGTGCAGCCGGAGCCGGTGGGGTTGCTGGCGGCGGAGTCGGGGCCGGTTCTCGGGGTGCTGCGGGTTCCGGTACGACAATGGGCAGGGTGTTGATGTTGATGGATGCGGTGCTGACTCCTCCGGCATTGCCCGCCGCATCGGCATAGGCTCCTGCCGCCACCGTAATGCTGGCATTGCCTACCAGGCCGATTGTTGGTGTAAAGGTTGCGGTGCGTGTCAACCCCGAGCCACTGATGAGACTCAGGGTGCCGTCACGGACGGTAACGCTGCCTGTTGTGCCATTCCAGGTGAATGTTGCGCCTGGATCTTCACTGAAGGTGAAGGTGACAGTGGCGGTTTCACCCAAATGCAAGGCGGTCTTGTCACTGGTGACCGTCAGGGTTGGGGGCAAGGTATCGATATGGATGGTGGGCATGGTGCCAGCTCCACCGGCATTGCCCGCCGCATCGGTGTAACGTCCCTCTGCCACCGTGATGGTGGCATTCGCCGAGGCGGTATCCATCGGTGGCGTCAGAGTGGCGGTGCGCGTCAACCCTGTGCCCTGGATGGCACTCAGGGTGCCGTTACGGACGACGACGCTGTTGTTGGTAAAGGTGGCTCCCGGATCCTCGCTGAACGTAAAGGTGACTGTTGCCGTATCGCCAGCCTTCAAGGTCATTTTATCGCTGGTGATTGCCAGGGCGGGGGGCAGTGTGTCGATATGGATGGGCGACAGGACGGCACTACCACCCGCGTTGCCCGCCGTGTCGGTGTAGGTGCCTGCCACTACGGCAATCGTGGCGTTGGTTGCAGCGGTACCCGGCGTCGGTGTAAAAGTGGCGGTGCGCAGCAATCCTGTGCCACGGATGGCACTCAAGGTGCCGCTGTCAACGACAATGTTCCCATTGGTAAAAGTGGTGCCTGGATCCTCGCTAAAGGTAAAAGTGATGGTTGCGGTTTCACCGCTTTTCAAGGCTGTTGAGTCGCTGGCAACAGTCAGGGTTGGAGCCTCCTGATCCAGCACATAGGCCTGACGCACCACCGCGCCATCATTGCCGGCGGTGTTGGTTACCTTGACTTCGAGGGTGTTGCTGGTCGTCAGTGTCTGACCGGTCAGAGACCAGTGTTGTCCTGTCGTTGTGGCGGTGGTCCAATGTGCGCCATTGTCCAGCGATACGTATACTGTTTCGTCTGTGGCCAGGGCCGCACTCAAGGTGCCGTTGATCGTTTGGGCCGCAGTGTTGGTAATAAAGTCGGTGGCACTGGTACCGGTGTCGGTTGAAAGGGCGATGGTATTGATTGTGGTGGTGGGTGTTGTTTGATCCAGGATATAGGTCTGACTGGCTACCGGCCCATCATTGCCAGCGGTGTCGGTCACCTTGACTTCGAGAGTGTTGCTGGCCGTCAGTGTTTGACCGGCCAGAGACCATGTGTTCTGGCCCACTGTGGTTGTGGCAGCGGTCCAATTGATTCCGTTATCCAGGGAGACATACACTGTTTCACCCGTAGCCAGATTTGCGCTCAAAGTGCCGCTGATTGTCTGTGCCGCCACACGGGTGTTGAGATCATTGTTTGTGCCGCCATTGGCGGTTGTGTCCGCCGAGAAAGCCATGCTGGCAATCGGGGTGGGCGTGTCCACG
>JADFYM010000060.1:15614-18054 GCA_015233035.1 Magnetococcales bacterium | reverse complement strand
TACGGCAGAAAAAGAGAGATCGCAGACTCAAGACCTTGTCCCATGGCCAGCCCTCCGAGAAAAATTAACGTGAGCAGGCAGCGTATCATGTCCTTGTGGACGGGTCACTGATTTTCACTTCTGTCCAGTAGCCGTAATGGCACCGTTGGTATGGACGGCACGCAGCCGCAGCCGCAAGCCGCGCAGATCGAGCCGGTATAGATCGTTGACCACCGCCTCGGCCAGGGTGTCCCCATCCCGGATCGCATCTTCCTCATAGAGTTGCAACACGTGACCGTGATCGGACCAAATGGCATAAGAGGTCAAAATGCCCGAAACGGACAGCACAAGCAAAGCGGTAAAACTGATCAACTTGGCACGAATGCCAAACGAGGTACGACCCGCAAAAGCAGAACGCATGGTTGCCACCATGGATGACCATCCCCCAGAAACCCAATTCCCCCATGCATTCAGTGTACGCAACCAGGACAGAATGGGCAATAGTGTCCACAAGGCATTGCCCTTTTTGCTGTCGTCTCATTTAGCCCCATGCAATTTGCGCCATTATCTGTATAATCTTTCCGTTTAGCGTTGGTCCACCCCACTCCAGACGAAAGGTTTCTCATGAAAATCATGATAGTTCGATCACTTGCTCTCCTTATGACGGGATGGATTGCCATTCCATGTGCCCAGGCCGGTGATGAGCCACCCAAGACACTCAAGGAGCGTTTCAGCTATGCCCTTGGCATGCAAATGGGTAATGATATTGGCCAAATGTCAGCCAAAGACAAGCTGGATTCCGCCTTGTTTCTGCGCGGCCTGAAAGATCAGTTGGACGGCAAGAAGACGTTGCTGACCGCCGAGGATGCCGACAAAACCAGAGAAGAATTCCAAAAATCCATGCACGACGAGATGATCAAGGAGGCTCAAGAAGCCGCCAACAAAAATCGCACCGAGGGGGAAGCCTTCCTGGCCAAGAACAAGGAACGCAAGGAGGTCACCACCACGGTCAGTGGTTTGCAGTATGAGGTGATCACGCCGGGTAACGGTCCAAAACCCAAAGCGACCGATACGGTCAAGGTTCACTACCTGGGCACTTTGCTGGATGGCACCGAGTTTGACAACTCCTATGCCCGCAAAGAACCGGTCACGTTTCCCCTGGATCGGGTCATTCCGGGTTGGACGGAGGGGTTGCAGTTGATGCCTGTCGGTGCCAAATATCGTTTTTTCATCCCGGCTGACCTGGCCTACGGCAAACGGGGTGCGCCGCCCAAGATTGGCGGTGGATCCACCTTGAAGTTTGAGGTCGAGTTGCTGGAAATTGTCAAACCGGAAGCAGCCAAATAAGGGCAAGCAAGCAACATTCTTTGGCCCCCCGAAGGGCACAGCTTCGGGGGGCAATTGCCTGGTCAGGAAACGGTATGGAACAATTTGTCGGTACATTTATCGCTGAGCACCATTATCTGATTTATCCGTTGGTGCTGGTCTGGACCTTTTTCGAGGGCGAGACCATTGTGATCATTGTTTCTGCCATGGCGGCCACCAGTGCCTCCTTCCTTTATTTACCTTTATTGGCTCTTTGTGCCACAGTTGGCACCATGGCGGGCGATCAACTCTTTTATTATTTGGGGCGATTTTATGGTACCCCGTTCCTGGCCACGCGCCCCCATCTGGCCGCCAAGGCCGAGCGGGGGTTTGAGCTGTTGCGCCGGGGGGAGGTGCTCTTCATTCTGTCCTATCGGTTTGTTTATGGGGTACGCAATGTCAGTCCGTTTGTCATTGGCGTCAGTGGCATTCGGCCCCTCCGTTTTTTTATTCTCAATCTGGTTGCTGCCACCGTATGGGCCACGACCTTCACCCTGGGGGGATATTTTCTCGGCAAGGTGTTGGATCAATGGCTTGAGGAGCACAAGGTACATGCGGTCATTGGCATTGTCGTTGTGATTGTCAGTATCTACGCCTACCATTTTTTCAAGAGCAGGAACCGGGCGGAAGCGTAACGGGCCGTCGCAGGACAGGTCTTTTCCCTGATACTAAAAAAATCCGCAGTATATTGTACATGTACAGGGGTCCAGGGGGATTATCCCCCTGGTGGGGTCCAGGGGCAAAGCCCCTGGTGGGGTCCGGGGCGAAGCCCCGCATGACGCGCAATATCAACATCCTGGAAGCTTCTCCCACCCCCGCCGGGGACCATCACAAACCCCGGACGATGTGCACAAGGCAGGGTGGGAATCATCCCCCTTATACCCAATTGCAATCGAACGGGGAACAAGGCGACAGGCACGGACACCCGTTATCGTCATGCCCGCACCCGTTATCGTCATGCCCGCACCCGTTATCGTCATGCCCGCACCCGTTATCGTCATGCCCGCAAAAGCGGGAATCGAGGAGTTCTGCGGGGCTGGCTGGATTCCCGCCTGCGCGGGAATGACGGAATAAAGGAAGTGTCACTCACGACCGC
>JADFYM010000060.1:0-15403 GCA_015233035.1 Magnetococcales bacterium | reverse complement strand
GGGGCTTTGCCCCTGGACCCCACCAGGGGGATGATCCCCCTGGACCCGCAGAACCACACATCCCACAACGGTTGCACCGCTATCCAATCGGAATCCGCACCCCCAGTTCAACCACCCGCTCCAGAGGGATGTGGAAATAAGAAGCGGTACTGGTGGCATTGCGCTGCATGGCCAGAAACAACTTCAACCGCCAATTGGAAATATCCCGCCGCACCACACCCGTGGGCACAAAAACCGCCCGCCCCAGGAAAAAGTAGGTATCATTAATGTCAAATTGTTGCGTAAACGCCTGACACTGTTCCAGGGCAGCGGGAATGTCCGGGCTCTCCTGATAGCCGAAATGAAGCGTCATGCGGAAAAAATTGTCTGGCAACACCTCCACTTCCAGACGCTCATCCTCTGGAACATACGGCACATCACGGGTTTTGGTAATCAACACGATGACCCGTTCATGCACCACACAGTTGCAGCTTAAATTGTGCATCAAAGCCCGGGGCGCAGACCTGGGGTCGGCGGTGAGAAAGACAGCGGTACCCGGTACCTTGGCAAAAGAACCGGCCTGCAATTGGTGCAAGAACTCTTCAAAGGGAACGGTATCCCGGTTCCATGCCTCGCGGGCCACGGCAGAACCGCGTTTCCAGGTCACCATGACGGTAAAAAGGCTGAACCCCAGAACCAGCGGAAACCAACCACCATTGGGAATCTTGAGCACATTGGCGGAAAAAAAGGTCAGGTCACACCCGGCGAAACAGACCAGCAGAAAAGAGGCAAACAGCGCGTTCCAATGGTTGACGGTCCGCAACACCACGCCAAAAGCCAAAAAAGTGTCGATCAGCATGGCACCGGTCACAGCGATACCATAAGCAGCCGCCAGATTGTCCGAGGACTTGAAGGCCAGCACCACCAATACCACCCCCGTCAACAAGCCCCAGTTGAGCACCGGGACATAGATCTGCCCAATCTTGTGTTCCGAGGTATGCACAATGGTCACATGCGGCAAAAAGCCGAGTTGGACCGCCTGCCGGGTGGCCGAGAAAACCCCGGAGATGACCGCCTGAGAGGCAATGACCGTGGCCGCCGTCGCCAGGCCCACCATGGGCAAGAGAAACCAGGAGGGAACGAGATAATAGAAGGGGTTTTGCACCGCCTCAGGATTGTTGAGCAGCAAAGCCCCCTGGCCCAGATAATTGAGTGCCAGAGAAGGCAAAACAAACCAGGTCCAGGCCAAATGGATGGGATGACGACCAAAATGGCCCATGTCGGCATACAAGGCCTCGCCACCGGTGACACACAGAAAGACCGAACCCAGGGCCACAAAGCCTCTGGCCGGATCGGCCGCCAGGAAACGCACACCATAGAGGGGATTGATCGCCCAGATAATTTCGGGATGGCGCACCACCTCGGCCAGACCAACCGCCGCGATGGAGAGAAACCACAGACAGGTGATGGGACCAAAAAAGTTGCCAACCTTTTCGGTGCCACGACTTTGAAAGATGAACAATACACCCAGGACAAACAAGGTGATGGGCAGCACGACCGGCTTGAACAGTGGCGTGACCACCTCCAGCCCCTCCACCGCACTCAACACGGAAATGGCCGGGGTGATCAGTCCATCACCGAAAAAGAGGGCCACACCGCACATACCCATCAAAACGACCACCTTTTGCAGAGGATGTGTCTTGGGCAGACTGCGCTGCGTCAGAGCCACCAGGGCCATGATGCCCCCTTCGCCCCGATTGTCCGCCTGCATGATGCACAGGACATATTTCAGCGAAATCATCACGATCAAGGCCCAAATGACCAGTGAGATGATCCCGAACACGCTCTCGGCAGTGGGGGCCGCGCCGTGGAGCCCACCGATGGCCTCCTTGACCGAATAAAGCGGGCTGGTACCAATATCACCGAAGACCACGCCCAGAGCACCCATGACCAGGGTTCCCAGACGATGGTCGTGGTGCGCTGCTTCTCCTGCCTTGTCCATGAACGGCTCTCCTTCCCTATCAATCCCGACTGGTTTGCACGGTAGTGTGGTCCGACGCCCCCGCGCTTTGGAAATCGGCCACAAAATTTGGCATTATAGGGGATGGCACATCAAAATAGGATATAATCTGAACGGATTGACATTAAGATTTCATCAAGAAGACGTGACCAGCGCGGTCAACCTGTGCCGGGCGACGGCGCAGGGAGGCCCGCCCAACTGCCCTTTTTTGAATTGTTTTTCTTGTCATTGCGGGTTCAGGGAGAGCATTCTCCTGGGGAGGGTCCACGAGACTGCCAGCAAAATTTACGGCTTTACCCCAGGAGAGAAAACAGCAGGTTGCTTGGGCTCCACGACGGGCCGCTTGTCCACGGTGCGTGGCACAGCCGCCGACAGGGTCTCCCGCGCGGCAATCAGTTCGATACGCCGATTTTTGGCCCGCCCCTCCGCCGTCCCATTATCGGCACGGGGCGCATACTGCCCCATCCCCCTGACTTCAAGACGGCGCACATCCAAACCGCCTTCTGTGGCGAAAAAGTGCACCAACGCTGCCGCATACAAGGCAGAGCGTGACCAATTGTCCTGCAAGGAAGACTGATCATCGGTATGCCCTACGACATAAATCATATTTGGCATCCCCACCAGCAGACGGGTCAGTTGTTGCAACAAAGGCTTGATCTCGTCCCGCACGACGAAGGTACCCGACTCAAACAAAATGCCATCGTCAAGCCGCAACAGAAGACCTTGCTCCGTCTCCAGCAACTCCGCATCGCCGCTGTTCAGCAGGCCGGTCAGCAGGTGACCCATCTCCTCTTTCAGGCGGACCAGGACAATGCCCTGCTGAAATCCGGTACCCCCCTTGATATTGTCGGGCGGGCGGAGAGGAAGCGGCACCAGCCGCCCGACACCGAAGGCTTCGCGCAATGAACCAGCCGCCTTCTCAAACTTGCCCCGACTGAACTGGGACAGGGAGAGCAGCAGGACAAAACAGCAGAACAACAACAGCAGCACACCCGCGAAGGTGACCAGATAGAGGGGAGCCCGTTTTTTGCCGAGTGGGCGGGACGGTATCATGGTCAATCCCCCTCCTGTTTTCCCATGGGACCACCCATCCAGCCGCAACAGAAGATCAACCAGCCTTTCTTTGCTTCGGTGGAATGGCCGCCCGCAGGGCCTCTTGCAACATGCGGGGATTGACACCCTTCTGAATGCCCACCACGCCATCAATGATCACCTGCCGGACCTGTCGTTCATCCTCACTGTACAAGGTCAATTTGCCACTCAAAGGGGCGGCGACCAGATAGGCCAGCAACGCACCATAAAGGGCCGTGATCAAGGCCACCGCCATGGCCGGTCCAATGGTATTGGGATCAGACATGTTGGCCAACATTTGCACCAGACCGATCAAGGTACCGATCAGCCCAAAAGCCGGCCCCATCTCCGCGATGGTGTCCAGAATGCCAATACTCCGCTCATGCCGGGCCGTCAGATAGGCCAAATTTTTGGTCAGGATGATCTCCAAAAATTCGGGATCGGCCCCGTCCACACAATGGTTGATGGCACTCTGCATGAACGGATCGGGCGATTTCACCTTTTCCAGGGCCAGAATGCCATCCTTGCGCGCCACGGTGGCCATTTCGATCAACTTGGCAATGGTCTGTTCCAGGTCCGGTCGTTCGTTGACAAAGGCCTTCGCCACCACAACAATCGTGGAAAATACCTCACTCAACCGATACTTGACAAACAAAGCAGCGAGCACACCACCAAACACAATCATCATACTGGGCAGATCGATAAACATTCTGAGTGAGCCACCCAGCAGGATCGCCACCACCATCAGGCCAAAGCCCAGGACAAGCCCAATCACCGTTGCCAGATCCATCGCTATTATTCCTTATTGTTTCTTGTCGATTAAGGCGACCATTCCAAAAAAACGGTGTCACATACCCCGTTGCACACGCAACAGATCGGTTTGCCGCTTGAAAACATGTTGCACGACCTGCTCACGATGATCATCCAGGATGGGATCAAAGAGACAGGCCACCTGGACCAGGCCCGCATCATCCGGTTTTTCCATGCGCAGGATGCGGGCAAAGAAACTGATCGTTGTCAAGGCATCCACCGCCAGGGTGACTTGCATTTTCAAAAAGTCTCCCACCTGCACGGGGGGATCCTGCGCCCAGAACGAGATCCCATCGCCACCCAGGGTGACACGGGCCGGGGCCAGGGTGTGCTCGACCAAACCGGGATGAAGCAAGCGCAAGACCAGGTTGAGCTTGGCATCCAGTTGTTCCAGGGTATGGGCCAGGTCCGGCTGTCTTTGGCGCAACTGGGCCATTTCATGACTGGAGGTCAGGGTGGTCAACAATTTCCGCACATCATCCCCCGGTTGGGGCGGAAAATAACGATGTTTGGCAAAACAGGCCGCCACCAGGGCCTGCTCATCCGGTTCCACCCGTTCCCAGGAGATCGGCAGGAGATCTTCGACCCGGGCATAGGCCCGCCGCTGTATGTCGGTCTCGAGGAAGATCACCATGTCCCAATTCCTTTGTCTTGCCAGACTGGTTGACACCGGCGCAAGAGTAACATGCTCCATGCCCCGGTGTAAAAAAAAATTGTGGGCCTCTAAACCGCACCTATTTCGGAATGCGTAGTTTCCGTCATCCCCGCGAAAGCGGGGATCCAGGTTTCGCAGTCTCCGTCATCCCCGCGTAGGCGGGGATCCAGATCTCGCAGGTACCACCTGGATTCCCGCCTGCGCGGGAATGACGTTTGAAAAACGACGCATCCCATGCTGGGTGCGGTTTAATCGGCGACCGGCTCGTCGAACAAGGCGGCCACTTTTGCCGAGTCGGGTGCGGGCACCACCGCCCTTTCGGTCACCAAAGCCGAGATCAACGCGGCGGGCGTGACATCAAACGCCGGGTTGAACACCTGCACCCCCTGGGCGGCGATGCGGCGTCCAAGACAATGGGTCACCTCCTCGGCGGGTCGCTCTTCAATCGGAATCTCTGCCCCGGTGGCCGTGGCCAGGTCGATGGTGGAGAGAGGACAGGCAACCAGAAAGGGCAAATGGTGGCGATGGGCCAACACGCTCAGAGGATAGGTGCCAATCTTGTTGGCGGCATCCCCATTGGCGGCCACCCGGTCGGCCCCGACCACCACCGCATCCACCATGCCCCGCATCATGAGATGCCCGGCCATGCTGTCGGTGATCAAGGTGGTATCGATGCCATCCCGCAGCAACTCCCAGGCGGTCAACCGTGCCCCCTGCCAATAGGGACGGGTCTCCGTGGCATACACCTTGACCTGGTCAAAACGCCGCCGGGCCGCCCGGATGACGCCCAGGGCGGTGCCATAACCCGCCGTGGCCAGGGCCCCGGCATTGCAATGGGTCAAAAAAGTGATGGTACGCTTGGCGGACATGGGCAAAAAGTCCGCCCCCAACCGACCCATGGCGTGACAGGCCTCGATATCCTCCTGGCGAATGGATTCCGCCTCACACAACAGCCGATCCGGCACCCGATCCGGTTCATTCCCATACAACAGGGGACGCAACCGCTCGATGGCCCAGACCAGGTTGATGGCGGTGGGTCGGCTGTCGCGCAGGGCGGCCATGCCCGGTGCCATGGCCTCCGGCCAGGAAGGGGGCGGCCCCTGGACCGCCAGGCGGAAGGCCTCCACCACCATGCCGAAGGCGGCGGCACAGCCGATGGCGGGTGCGCCGCGCACCACCATGGCCCGAATGGCATCGGCCACGGCCTGCGCCGAGGTCAGTTCCAGATAAATTTCTTCGTGGGGCAAGGCGCGCTGATCCAACATGCGCACCTTGCCATTTTTCCAGACAGCGACATCAAAATTGGCCATCTCTCCTCCCCTGGGCTGAAGTATGGAGCGCATTTTTGCACATATCTTGCACGGGATGCAAAGTAAATGATCGGGCGTTGACAAGCCCCAAACACCCGCACCCTCTCTGAATCGACTGGAAGGAGATTGGCATGCAGTCCCACATGACCCAACAACTGAATACTGCTTTGCAAATTGTCGGAGATGGTCCCGAACACCCGGACTTTGACACCGCCTGGGAATGTCTGGCCCTGAGCAAACATGCGGCCATTCGGGCCGCCATGCGCCAGGCACTGGAAGAGACCTTTGGCCCATATCCCCCCCCCACCGGCTACAGCGACGCGGGCGAACCCTTCTGGGAAACCACCGTCATGGCCCGCTATCTGGGCATTCCCGTCGATCAAATCAATGAAACCGCCCTGGAAATGCAAGAAAAATGGGGCGCGGATGTCGGTGTGCTGGAGACCGAAAAACTGCATCGGATCCACTGAGTCTCCTCCTGCTGGCCGGGGTCTGGCTGACCATCGACCGACCCCGCCCCCCCGTTTCTGACTCACCCGGCAATTTTTGCCCGGTGCGGGGGGATTGTTTGCCATCCTGCCATCCTGCCAACCTTGGGTTGACCGGTGACGGGAATGCCGTCCATCGTGGGATGCCAGGTATTTTTATTGGTCTTTCGCGACAAATCCTGTTAATCTGCTGCCGTCTGAGGGCTGAACAGGAGAAAGAGACCGTGAACGCTGCCGTTACCTTTGCCACCCAAGCCTCGGTGCAGAAGCTTCGGCGTGTGGCCAGCCGTTCCAATCACCCGCCCCTTGCCACTCCGTTGCCCACGGTCCAACCTGGTGGGAAGTCACCGTGAACACAACCACTTTTGACCCGTCAACCCAGCCGCTCCAGACGAATGGCCAGCCGGAAGAATGGACCGATACCGGGGGACACAACCAAAGGGTGATGCAATCTTGGGTTGGTGTTGCCCGGTGGGGGCAAAGCCCCCAACCCCACCAGGGGCTTTGCCCCTGGACCCCACCAGGGGGATGATCCCCCTGGACCCTCAACAGGATTTAAAAAAAGGGTCAAGCGCACCATGATCACGACGGTCCGCGGCACGCGGGATATTTTGCCAGCCGAAACACCCAGTTGGCGCGTACTCGAAGAGACGGCACGGGAAGTTTTTGCCGCCTACGGCTACCAGGAGTTGCGCACCCCTGTTTTTGAACAAACCGCCCTGTTTGCCCGGGCAGTGGGAGCCACCAGCGATATTGTCGAAAAGGAGATGTACACCTTTGCCGATCGCGGTGGCGACTCGCTCAGCCTGCGACCGGAAGGCACCGCCGCCGTGGTGCGGGCCTTTATCGAGAACAATCTGCACCGGTCGTTGCCGTGGGCAGTCTATTACATGGGCCCCATGTTTCGCTATGAACGCCCCCAGAAGGGACGTTATCGGCAATTTCACCAGATGGGCTGCGAACTGTTCGGGGCCGAGGGACCGCTGGCCGACGCGGAAATGATGGCCATGGTGTTGCGCCTGTTGCGCCGCCTCGGGGTGGACGCCTCCCTGACGCTGGAAATCAACTCCCTGGGTTGCATGGCCTGCCGTGGACCCTATCGGACCCAATTGTTTGCCTTTCTGCAAGAGCACGTGGCCGCCTTGTGCGAACACTGTCGCCAGCGGTTGCAACGCAATCCGTTGCGCATTCTGGATTGCAAGGGCGAAGGCTGCCGGGCGGTGGCACGCCAGGCCCCCTTCATGAAAGACCATCTGTGTGGAGCCTGTGCGGACCATTTTCAGGGTTTGACCACCCTTCTGACCGCCCTCAACCTCCCTTTTGTGGTCAATCCGCTCATGGTGCGGGGACTGGACTATTATAACCGGACCGCCTTTGAGGTGACCACCACCGCCCTGGGGGCACAAAATGCGGTGGCGGCAGGGGGACGGTATGATGGACTGGTGGCGGAGATGGGCGGACAGGCGACACCCGCCATCGGCTTTGCCATGGGAATGGAACGGTTGGCGTTGTTGCTGGATGCGGCCCAGGTCAAGCTGCCACGACCAGACATCTATCTGGTGGTCGTCGGGGACGCGGCCAGTCGTCAGGGTCTGGTCCTGGCCGAACAGTGGCGGGAGGCTGGCATCCCGGTGGTGGTGGATCCGTTGGGCGGTTCCATGAAGAGTCAAATGCGGCGGGCCGATCGGCTCCAGGCCCGCTTTGTCTTGATTCTGGGGGATCGGGAAATGACGGAACAGGGCCTGTTGCTGAAAAATATGGCAAATGGGGAGCAGGTTTTTCTCAAGTGGGAAACGGCGGTCGCGCAATTGTCCGCCTTGGCCGCATAAAGGAGTGACGGATGCAAGATATTTTTGAACAGGTGGATGAACAACTGGAACTGGATCGGGTCCAGGAGTGGTGGAAAGCCAATCGCAAATGGCTGATTTCGGGTTTGGTGCTGTTTTTTTTGCTGCTGTTTGCCTATGTCGGTTGGCGGGATTATCAAGCCCGGCAAAATCAGGCCGCCTCGGAACAGTTTGTGGCGGTGCAGGAACTGCTGACACAGAAAGAGGCGGATCCGGCGCAAAAGGCGTTGCAGGCCCTGCAGCAGGCCCATCCCGGTCACGGGTATGCCCAGTTTGGCCGTTTTTTGCAGGCCAGATTGTTGGCCGAGGCGGGCAATCGGGCGGCGGCTCTGGAGCAGTTGGAGTTGTTGGTCAAGGAGTCGCAGTCTGCGCTGTTGTCTGATCTGGCGTTGTTGAATGCCGCCTATCTCACGGTGGACGAGGCAAGACGGGCGGAAACCTTTCTGGCCCGGATCGATCCGCACTCGCCGTATCGCGCCCATGTCCTGGAACTGCAAGGGCTGTTGGCGGCCCAGCAGGGGGATCAAACAACGGCGTTGGCCCGCTATCGGGAGGCGCGTGGACTGGCCCCGGACGGTTCATTGCGCAGCCGTCTGGAGAGCCGATTGGAACGGATGGGGGAGGAGGAGAAAAAATGAAGCATCAGATTAAAATAGCGGGGGTATTGCTCGCCTCGGTGTTGCTGTCGGGTTGTTTTTCCTGGAGCAATCCATTCAGCAATCCATTCAGCAGTGCGTCCAAGGAGCCGTCCAAGGCCGACAAGGGGACTGCAGAGGTGGTTGGCTTTGTCGAGCCGCAGACGAAAGAGCCCACCGGTTTGACCCGGATCTGGAAGGAGTCGGTGGCCTCTTCACCGAGCAAGCACCATCAACATCCCGACCAGATTGTCGTCGCCGAGGCGGATATTTTTGTCGGGACGTTTCAGGGACGGGTGGTGCGGCTGAATCGGGAGAATGGTCGGGTCTTGTGGGAAGTGGAGGCTGGCGATCATGTGACGGGCGGGGTGGCGGTGGAAGGGTCGCGGGTCTTTGCCGGGACCAAATCCGGGGAGATGGTGGCCCTGGCACGGGATACGGGCAAAGAGTTGTGGCGGTCGGAACTGTCTGCCCCGGTGGTATCCGCGCCGGAAGCGGGGAATGGCAAGGTGCTGTTTCTCACCCTGGACAGCCGCACCTATGCCTTGAACAGCGAAGACGGCAAGCGGTTATGGACCCACTCCACGCCCCCCGAAACCTTGGTGATCATGGGGGGTGCGACACCGACGATAGACGGACGGGTGGCCTATGTCGGGTATTCATCGGGGGACGTCTTTGCCCTTTCCCTGGAAAACGGGGTTCCCCTTTGGGTCGCCAATTTGTCTGTCTCCGGTGGGGGACGGAGCGAACTGGATCGGTTGCAGGATGTCAGTGCCCGGGTGGTGACCTCCCGCGAGGGTGATGCATCGGCGACGAAAAGGGTCTATGCGGTCAACCATCAGGGTCGGGCTGTTGCCCTTCAACCACGGGATGGCTCCAAGATCTGGGAGCATAAACTCTCTGCCATTCGGCGGCCCTGGCTGGCAGGCAGCCAACTGTTTTTCTCGGACATGGATGGCTATGTGGTGGCCCTGGATGCCGGGAACGGGTTGGAAATGTGGCGGACCCGGGTGAGTGATGGCCTGTTGACGGCACCGGTGGTAGTGGGCAGCAAGGTCCTGGTCGCCGACAATCGGGGCCGGTTGATGACCCTGGAGGAGACGACCGGGCGGGTGGTGGGGATGGATCGGGGGGATGCCATCCTGGCTGATCCGGTGGTGGTGGATAAGAGTGTTTTTCTCTGGACCAATGAGGGTAATTTGCTGCGGTATGATTTCTGATTCTTTGCAAGAGACCGGCGGGGAAGACCAGACGCCGCCGTCGTTGCCGTTGATTGCCCTGGTGGGGCGGCCCAATGTGGGCAAGTCGTCGTTGTTCAACCGGTTGACGCGCAGTCGTTCGGCATTGGTGGATGATACGCCGGGTTTGACCCGGGACCGCCAGTATGGCACGGCGGCGTTGGGGGGGTATCGCTTCCGGGTGGTGGATACGGGGGGATTTGAGGCGGAAACGGTGGAATCGGTGGCGGCGGCCATGCGGGAGCAGACGCTGGTGGCGATTGAGGAAGCGGAGGCGATTGTTTTTGTCACCGATGCCCAGTCGGGTCCGTTGGCGGACGATTGGGTGGTGGCGGAGTTGTTGCGGCGGTCGGGCAAGCCGCTGGTCTGTGCGATCAACAAGGCGGAGGGTCGGGGCGGGCAGGAGATGGCGTTGGAGTTTCACCGTCTGGGTTTGCATCCGCTGGTGAATATTTCGGCCACCCACAGTCTGGGGTTGGACGCCCTGATCGGGCAGCTTTTCGCGCAACTGGACAGCCAGGAGTCCATCGACCCGGCGCGGGAGGTGGCCGAGGCCGCCGGGGAGGCGGATGAGGTGCGGGTGGCGGTGGTGGGGTGTCCCAATGCGGGCAAGAGCACCCTGATCAACCGCATGGTGGGGGCGGCGCGGCTGGTGGTTTCCGACCAGCCGGGCACGACGCGGGATGCCATTGACCTGCCGGTCGAGGTGGAGGGGCGGCGGTTTGTCCTGGTGGACACGGCGGGAATTCGCAAAAAGAGTCGGATTGCCTTGCGGATTGAAAAATATTCGGTTCTGGCGGCAATTCGGGCCATGGATCGTGCCCAGGTGGCGATTTTATTGCTGGATGCGGCGCGGGGGATCACGGATCAGGACCGGCGGATTGCCAATCTGGCGGCGGAGGCGGGTTGTGGCTTGATCCTGGCGGTCAACAAGTGGGATGTGGTGGCCACGGGTGGGGAGGCCACCTCGGATGGGCGGCGGTATGCCTCGGGGTCGCGGGATCGGGGGGGGGCGGATCGCAAAAAATTTCTGGAAGATGTGGAGGATGCCTTTCCGCAATTCACCCATGCGCCGGTATTGTTTTTGTCGGCCAAGACGGGGATGGGGATCAAGCCGTTGTTGCCGACGGCGTTGAAGGTCTGGGAGTCGAACCGGTTGCGGATTTCGACGGGGGCGTTGAACCGGTGGTTGCTGGAGGTGACGGCGCAGCATCCGCCACCGCGTCAGGGTGGGCGGGTGGTCAAGATTCGGTATGCCACGCAGGTTTCGATCAATCCGCCGACGTTTGTCCTGTTCACCAACCGGGAGGTGGAGGTGCATGAGACCTATCGGCGGTATTTGGAGAATCAGTTAAGGACGCATTTCAAGTTTATCGGTGTCACATTGCGGATTATTTTCCGGGCGAGCAGTGGGGAAAATCCGTATGCGCCGGCACCGGGCTGGGTGGAGACCAAACATCGCGGTTCTTCCAGCAGTTGAGGTTCTAAAAAAAAGAGGGGAGTTGGGTGGGGCGGTTCACCGCCCGCCCCAGGCTTTAAATACGATTGCCCTGGAGTCGACGGGTGTTTTGGTTGCTGTTGTCCACGATTCCTGTTAACCTGACTCCATTCAGGAATGGACAAGGAGCCTCCCAATGCCGATCAAACCCGTTGATGCAACCCTTGCATATCAACCAAAAAGAAAATCGGCCGCAAACTCCTGCAAGTTGCGGATACTCGATCTTTTTTGCTGTGCGGGTGGTGCTGGGACCGGTTACAGCCAAGCCGGTTTTGATGTCGTTGGCATTGATATCAAGCCGCAGCCCAATTATCCCTTCACGTTCATGCAAGCAGATGCGATGACACTTGATCCGGCCTTCATCGCTTCATTTGACGCCATCCATGCTTCACCACCCTGTCAGTCATACTCAGACTTGGCCAAACGGAACGATAACGCGGATGCGTGGCCGCGTCTCATAGACCCCGTTCGTGATTTGCTTGTCCGGTCTGGACTTCCTTACATTATAGAAAATGTGGAGGGTGCGCCATTGTTCAGTCCTGTCATTTTATGTGGCACCATGTTTCCTGGTCTTCGCGTACTGCGGCACCGATTGTTTGAAGCCAATTTTCCCATCGTTCCGCCGCCACACGGCAAGCATCCCAAGGTTCACACTTTTGACAAGCGCAAGTCGCATTACGGCAAGACGAACGAATGGACCGACTTTGTCCAGGTAACAGGCGGTGGCAACTGTACAGTTGCCGCTGCACGCGCTGCGATGGGTATCAACTGGATGAATAAAAACGAAATCAATGAAGCCATTCCACCCGCCTACACCTGCTTGATTGGGGAGCAGTTGCTTCAACATCTGTTCCATACAGATCAGGAACCGACCAGGCAACGCAAAAATGCGTAAACCCGGTTCAAAAGAATTGATCAAGCGTTTTTTGCTGGCCAATATTGGCAAGGTTGTCACAGCACAGGAAGTGAGTAGTGCGGCTGGAGCCAGTGAGTGGGCGCGACGCTTGCGTGAATTGCGCGACGAAGAGGGTTGGCCGATCATTACCCACAACGACAGTACAGCTCTCAAGCCCGGTGAATACAGATTGGAGGCGGCACCACCCGAAAAACCGGATGTCCGGTTTGTCCGCTCCATCTCGGCGAAACTTCGTGCCGAAGTTCTCGACCGAAACGGTTTTACTTGTCAAATGTGTGGTCTCACACCAGGAGACGTTGATCTGGCCACCCAGCGCAAGGTAAGACTTCACATCGGCCATATTAAAGACAAAAGCCTTGGCGGCAAGGATGAACTGTCAAACCTCCGGGCACTTTGCTCTACCTGCAACCAGGGCGCAAAAAATATCACAACGGAACGTCCGAGCGAGATTTGGCTATTGGCTCAGATCAGGCGAGCCGGACAAGAAGAACAAAGGGCCGTTTTTGAATGGCTGCGCAAGAAATTCGGAGGGGGTATCGACAGCGATCATCCCCCGCGACCATCATAGATTCATTCACGAATGGCCGCCCAATCTCCCTCTTGCATACCGGATTGGAGACCAGTGCCCCGGAAGGTGCAGCGGCGCAAGCGAAAAGGTGGCTCCTGCGTTTGCGCCTGTCCCACCAAGGCGTACAAGGCCGACTCCACCACCTGCCGCAGGCTCTGATTGTGTTGATCTGCCCCAGAATCCTGCGCCCCATGGCTGGAAAAACAGCTCCCCCCCCTCACCCCACCACACTCCCCATCTGAAAAATGGGCAGATACATGGCCACCACCAACCCGCCGATCAGGGTGCCGAGGATGACCAGAATGATCGGTTCCAGCAGGGCCGTGAGATTGTCCACCGCCCGGTCCACCTCCTCCTCATAAAAATCGGCAATTTTTTGCAGCATCAGTTCCAGATTGCCGGTGGATTCGCCAATATGAATCATCTGCGTCACCATGGCCGGGAAAAGACCCGACGCTTCCAGGGGTTCGGTCAGGGTGCGGCCTTCGGAAATCGAGGTGCGGGAATTCATGATGGCCTGCTGCATCACCCGATTGCCCGATGTCTTGGCCACATTTTCCAGGCTTTCGAGAATGGGTGTGCCCGCCGCCACCATGGTGCTGAACGTCCGCGCAAAACGGGCCACCCCGGACTTGCGCAAAATCATGCCAAATACCGGCAGGCGTAACGACAGCCGATCCATCTGAAAATGAAACGCATCGCTCTTTTGATAGGCCCGTTTGAAGGCATACTGGGCCGCGCCAATCGCCAGAATGACCAGCCACCAGTTGGCCTGGGTCCAGTGGGAAAGACGAATGACAATCCGGGTGGGCAGCGGCAGTTCGGCCCCAAACCCGGCAAACAGATCCGCAAAGGCGGGTACGACAAAGATCATCAAAATACCCGTAATGACAAAGGCAATCACCAGCACGGCGATGGGATAGGTCATGGCCGATTTGACCTTGGCCCGCAACGAGGCCGCCTTCTCTTTGTAGATGGCCAACCGGTTCAGCACCGTGTCCAGAATGCCCGACTGCTCCCCCGCCCGGACCAGATTGACAAACAGTTCGTCAAACATTCTGGGTTCCTTGAGCAACGCATCGGTCAGGGCACTGCCCGCCTCAATATCCTGTTTTACCCGCAGGGTGACCTCGCGCACCACCGGATTTTCGGCACTCTTGGCCGCCAGATCAAAACAGGAGACCAGAGGCAACCCGGAACCCACCATGGTGGCCAACTGACGGGTGAAGACCACTATTTCCATCTCGGTAATTTTTCTGCCCAGGGAGAAACGGCCCTTGGGCGATTTTTTCCGTGCCGTGACCGCTTTCAGCCCCTGCCGCCGCAGTTGCGCCAGGACAGTGCCCAGATTGTCGCCCTCCATCTGCCCGGTCCGCCTGGCACCCGTTTTGGTGAGCCCTTCCCACACATAAACATCCATCGCAATTGCTCCAAAAAATCAAGACGCCCTGCCCCTGCATGAAAATGATTATCTGCCATTCCGGTGGATGGCGCAACCAGCACCATGCCCAGGATGAATTTGTCCTTGACACGCCGCCAGGAGGCAGTAGTATTACAATGTAATATCGTTTTTTCGCCCTGGAAGCCCACGACATGAAGCAGGAAATGATCACGTTCAAGGCCGATGCCTCCCTGGTGGAGGCCATGCGCGGCATCCCCAATCGCTCGGAATTTTTGCGCGCCGCCGTGTTGGCCGCGCTGCACAACACCTGTCCGGTGTGCAAGGGGACCGGCATCTTGACGCCACCCCAAAAAGAACATTGGACCAGCTTCGCCCGTGGCCATCGGATGGAAGAGTGCGGCGAGTGCAGCGAGTTTCGCATCGTCTGCGATGCCCAGCCCACCGCCTCCGGGCATGTGTTGGAAAAAATTCCCGCAGCCAGGGCAAGCCACCCGTAGGGGTGGGAACAATCCTCCCCGACCCCCTTAAAATGATTAAAAAAAAAGGGTGGAGGGATCTGGGGAGGCGGTTCTCCGCCTCCCCAGAAAGGGTGCCTGGCAACCCGTCTCATGAACTGTGTCGCCCCACTACTGGGTCAACAAGGCTGATGTGACAGGTCGATGCCGTTGTTGGGGGCTTCGCCCCCAAACCCCCACCAGGGGCTTTGCCCCTGGACCCCACCAGGGGGATAATCCCCCTGGACCCCTATAACTGCACAATATGCTTCGTATGTTTTATCAGCATAAAGAGGTGTGCATGGCCCTTGACAAGGATTTTGTGCGGCATGAAGGTATTACTTTCTAACGGTCATGTCGCGGCTTGCGTCACCCCCGATGATGAAAGAAACTGCGTGGATGGGTGGCGACAGCGAGATCGCGCAAGGAAATGGAGGCCCCAACCCTGTTAGCTAACGAGATCCGTCACTTC
>JADFYM010000005.1 GCA_015233035.1 Magnetococcales bacterium | reverse complement strand
GATGGTCTGGGGACACGGCACTTTTTTGATACCGAGCGTGTCAGCGAATACGCTTAAAACTCTTGATATTGCACGGAATCCAATGCGAGTTGCAGTAAACAGGGTGATGGCCAACAAGACCAGATCGACCTTTGGAAGACATGTCAGGCCAGATTGCTGAGTCGTTTGTTGGAGCAAGAGTTTTTTGCTTTCTTTTAGCGCGTTGCGATACTGATCGCGTTCTGCCTTGGTTCTGACGAGTTGTTTGCGCAAGTAGCTGTTGTCAATCGCACGCACGCTTGCCTTGCTCCGCCATTTATCTCGGCCTGCCTTGAACTTAGACTGTTGGCTCATCGCTCATTCCTCATGGTCATGGTGCCCACCGATGGCAGTGGGCGGTGCAGTATCCACAACCACGGCATGAGGAATTATTGTGAGTAACAATCGGATGGAAGCCAAGAAAATTCCTGGAGAACATTGCAGATTTTGCGGTAGCTCATCGGTGCCGCTGGTAAAGACGCCGTGCTGTGACCAGTGGATCTGCTGTGATACGGCTTTTGTGTCGATTCGAGGTGGAGGAAGATGTCAGTACGGGCACGAACGATTTGGGTTGTGCTATTCCCACTACATCGATGGCCATTCAGGCCCCTGGGAAACCTGCCAAGCATGCCGTGACTTCTGGTCTCCAGAAGAGTACAGGGACTATGCTGAAAATCCGGTCAATGTCCCAAAATATTGAATGGGGGGCAGTGAGGTATCTGCTGACGAGGCCCAGATCCTGGGCAATAAATTTGGACCGTGGAGGCCGTTTTTGGACACCCCACTATTACACTCACTGGAGGAAATATGCCAGACCAACCCAAGATCGACCAACTGCAAAAGTTGACGTTGCCCAATCCACCCCCCCCGCCACCACCCCCGCCACTATTACGGCTGATCAAGGAGGGTGTTTCTGTTGGAGTGGCCAAGCCAACTCAACCGGGAGGCAAGACAGACGGCAGGTGATTCCGCCCCCCTGTCAAGCCAGTCGCCGTCCAACGGAAACAACAAGATGGATATGGTTTAAATCAAGGCACCCTGTACCGGCAATTTTTCTTTCTCCCAGTGGCGTAAGCGGTAGATGACAACGGAACAAACAGCACCAGCCGGTTTTTTTGTGACGGGTACCGACACCGGTGTGGGCAAGAGTGTCGCCTCCACCTGGTTGTTGCACCATTTTGGGGGACAGTATTGGAAACCGGTGCAGGCAGGAGCCGGGTCGGGGGAAGAGACCGATACCGCCTTTGTGCATCGCCTGAGTGGTCTGTCGGAAGAGCGATTTTATCCGTCGGCCTACACCCTGGCCTTGCCGCGTTCGCCCCATGAGGCGGCCCGGAAAGAGGGGGTGGTCATCCGTCTGGAACGGTTGCAACTGCCTGTAGCGCGGCGGCCATGGGTGGTGGAGGGGGCGGGCGGCATTCTGGTGCCGCTGAACGGTACAGACTTGATGCTGGATCTGATGACGCAACTGGGACTGCCAGTCATCCTGGTGGCCAGGACCACGCTGGGGACCATCAACCATACCTTGTTGAGCCTGGCCTGTCTGCGGCAGCGCGGTTTGACGATCGCCGGAGTCATCCTCAACGGGGTGCCGGATGCCGAAAACCGGCAAGCCATCAGCCATTATGGGCAAGTGACCATTCTGGCAGATATTCCCCTGTTGCAACCCCTGGATCGGGAGGCTTTGTTGCGGGTGCCTGGGAATGCTTGAGGGGAAATGACGGCCACCACAGGGGCTTTGCCCCTGACCCCACCAGGGGCTTTGCCCCTGGACCCCACCAGGGGGATGATCCCCCTGGACCCGCAGGACCGCCTACTCAACCGGATCCGTCGTCTGCTGTTCCATGGCCTCCACGGCCAAAATCGACTCTTCAAATCCAACCACCTTGACTTGCGTCCCCGCCGCCATATCCAGCCCATAAATGGTCCAGACGGTATGGCCTATTTGCAGCGAGCCAACGCCATCCTGAACAGGCTCCGTCAAGGTAAACAATCGTCCCACATACTGACTGGCACGATGGGTAACAGCGGGAGAATGGGCGCGAACCGGCGGACGAACACGACGCACGGGTGAGACAGCCCCCCCCCGGAGAGAGAGACCCACGGCAACCAGCGCAAGCAATAAAAACAAAAGCAATTGAAATTTCCAGCCCATGGCAGGCAACAAAAATTGCACTCCGCTGACCGTGCCAGCGGCCACCCCCAACCACAGAAAAAAAGCCTGCGGCACCACCCACTCCAACAAGGTCAGCCCGATGGCCAGAAAGCCCCAGTGCCAATGATTCAGGTTGGCGAGAAAGGTGAAAAAATGGGCATTCATTGCGTTAATTTTTCTCTGGAAAATTTTATTCTGGCAGGGTGCGGGTCGGGGGGCGGTGTGCCGCCCCCCGCCGCAGTCAGTCGTTGGGATGGGCCGCTGGCGGTGCCTTGCGCTGGTTGCTCTGGGCCATCAAACGATTTTTGACATCCGGAAATTGTTCCATGATCCGATCAAAGTCGGTCTTTTCCAGCTTGTAGATGTCGCACACGGTGATGGCACGAATGGTGGCGGTCCGTTTGATGCCGCCCAGCAGGGCCATTTCGCCAAAAAAGCTGTTGTTGCGCAAGCGCGTCAGGGGATACCCTTCCGCAGTCAACACCTCCACAATGCCATGCTGGAGAAAATACATCTCCTGGCCGATGGTGCCAAACTCAATAATATCCTGACCGGGATTGAATATTTCCGAAATCAGGACACTGGCAAAGGCCGACAGACAATCACTGGAGGTGCCTTTGAACAGCGGCACCTGTTCGATCATGTGCATGTTGATCCGGTGCAGCACCTGTTTCTGGAAGGCATCGGGCAGACTTTCGATAATCTCCTTGCTGTTGACGGCCTTTTCGCTGGCGGAGTGGGCGTAATAGCTGAAAATGGCGTTCTGCAACTCTTGCGGAACCCCGAACTGGTTGAAAAAGGAGGCCAGATTGACCAGTTTTTCCTGCTGCTTCAGGCGATAGGCATTGGCATGGAGCACGATGGAGGAGATACTGGCAATGATAAAACCATTGAAGAGCACCCCAAGCAGCATGACAACGGAGGCGACGATACGTCCTTCGTTGGTGGTGGGGGTGATGTCGCCATACCCGGTCGAGGAGAGGGTCGTGACGCTCCAGTAGAGGGCCTTGTTGAAAAAGGTGATGCCATCCTGGGTGCCATCGTTCGGGTAGGTCATGGCCCATATGGTGCCGACGGCATTGATGACCACGATCAGCCAGAACAACATGATGGCGGCCCGTTCAAAGGTGCCCATCGGCAAAAAGCTGCCCGATTCCTTGAGCAGGTGGGAGACTTTGGGCAGCCGCAACAGGCGCAACATTTTAAACAGGGGGGCCGCATAGGTATAGCCCACCGATTCGGCGATGAGATGAAAGGGTATCGCGGAGAGCAGGTCAATCAGGAACCAACCCTTCAGATAATTTTCCAACAAAAATTTTTGACTGGTGACCGGTTCGCCAGCCACATAGACGGCGGTCCGCATGTTGATAAAAATATCGAGGATGAACAGCACGGAAAAGAGATTATCCACCCACGACACCCAGTCCGAAAAGATGGTTTCCGGCATGGCAATCTTGATGGGCACGATCAACGCATACCAGAAAACTCCCAGGAAAATAGCAAAGTTCCAACTTTTCTTGAAGCGTTTGTCTGGATAGAAAAAGGGCAGTGCCATATCAGTGGTCCTCAGCCATAAGAGTTCTTTGGGATACGAACAAAACACCACAGCAAATTTGATGCCAAAAAATAACTTATCAAGCGGGTATTGTGCCGTTTTTTGCGGTATTACGCAACAGAATTTTTCTGATTTCCTTTGGACCACGCAGGCTGGTAACATGACAAGCAGGTGTGGGTGATGGACCGACACTCGGGATCTGACTGCTGCGGTTGCAAGAAAGGGGTGACACGATGAGCCATATTTTTGAAAGAACCCAGATCAATGGCATGGTGTTGGCAAACCGTCTGGTGCGTTCGGCCACCTGGGAGGGGATGTGTGCTGAGGATGGCCGACCGACGGAACGGTTGGTGGCCTGTTATCGGGCCCTGGCACGCGGCGGGGTGGGATTGATCGTGACCGGGTATGCCTTCGTGCGGCGCGATGGCCGCCAGTTGCCTGGCACCCTGGGCATTCATACGGATGCATTTGCCGACGTGATGCCACAACTGACGGAGGCGGTACATGCGGAGGGGGGAGCCATTGCCATGCAACTGGTGCATACGGGGGGCAAGGCCGATACCGCTGACCTGGGTCATCCGCCATTGGCCCCGTCCGCAATCGACTCGGTGCAGTTTCCCGTCCAGCCGGTCGCCATGACGCAGGACGATATAGATGCCATTGTGGCGGCCTTTGCACAAGCGGCTCAGCGGGCCAAGACGTATGGCTTTGATGCCGTGCAGTTGCATGGTGCCCACGGCTATTTGATCCATCAGTTTTTATCACCCCAGACCAACCAACGCACCGATGGATATGGCGGCAGTGCAGAAAAGCGGCGGCGATTTTTGCTGGAGGTGTATGCGGCGGTGCGGCAGGCGGTGGGTGCCGACTATCCGGTGCTCATCAAACTGAATGGCGATGATTTTATGGCCGACGGCCTGCCCTGGGAGGAGGCTCTGGCGGCGGCGCAGTCTCTGGATGCAGCGGGGATGGATGCCATTGAGGTCAGTGGGGGTACGTCGGCCTCCGGGGAGCGGACACCGGTACGGGGGCGGGCCAAGTCGCCCGCCGAGGAGGGCTATCATCGCGATCTCGCCCGGCGGATCAAGGCCAATGTGCGTTGTCCGGTAATGGTGGTGGGCGGCTTTCGCAGCCGGGAGATGGTTGAGGAAACCTTGGCAACGGGTGTTGCAGACTATGTATCCATGGCGCGTCCGTTCATCCGCGAGCCGGATCTGGCGGCCAGATGGCAGAGGGGAGAAGAGGTGCGCTCCGAATGTCGATCCTGCAACGGCTGTTTCAGACCGGGTCTCAAGGAGGGTGGCATCTATTGTGTGAAAAAAGGGCAACCTGATTGAGAAACAATCTCCCCTGGCCCCCTTGATCATGATTGAAAAAAAAGGGTGGAGGGGTCTGGGGAGGCGGTTCTCCGCCTCCCCAGAAAAGGGATCCCCCCCCCCCTCAAAGCAGCCCGGTCGCCCTGCTCCGCTCCTGAATCTTTTCCGCCACGGTCAACACAAACCGCAAGGTCTGTTGCGTTTCCGGTTTGGTCAACAGCTTGAGGGTGGCGAACAACCCCTCTTCGCCCTGCGGTCGTGCGCGGGTGGCCACCACCGCATCCTGTACGGCGGCAAACACCTCGCCCAACAGCGTCACCATCTCCTCGTTGCCCAGATTGCTGATCACATGTTCGGCCAGACCCGACAACCGGTTGATGATGGGATCGGTCATGGCCATGCGGGCACAATGCACCGTCTCCAACAGCGCAAACACCGTCTCGATGGCCCCGACACGATGCAGATCGGTCAGCCGTTCCAGAGTGTAAGAGAGGGCTTCTCTGGTCTCGGGCCGATTCAATTGATCGGCCATTTCCAGCAGGCCACCCGCCAAAGCGGCCAGACGGTCCACCATCGGGTCGGACAGGGCCGCCGTGGCCGCACCGACCACACGCAGGAGATCGGGCCCCACGGTATTTTGATCGCCGTCTGTACCGTCTGTATCGTTCATGCGGTCATCTCCTTACAGCAGACCTTTGACAGAGAGCCAATACAGGCGATTATAAGCCAACCGAAACCAGTGGATCATCTGCGACGGCGGACCCAGACGGGGTGGCGTGACATAGTTGAACCAGGTATAGGTGCCTTCCTCCATCCCGGTTTCCAAAAAACAGAACACCTTGCCATCATAGTCGTGCGACCAGCATCCTTCCTGAATCAGGGCGGTTATGTTGGCAATGACCGTTTCTGTCTCAAAGTGGGCCGTCGAGCCCGCCTTGGAGATGGGAATGTTGGTGGTGTCGCCGATCACAAAAATTTCTTTGTGTACCGTATGCAGCAGGGTCTTGGGGTCGGTGGTGGCCCAGCCCCCTCTGCCCAGGTTGGAGGTGCTGACGACCTCCATGCCCGCATGGGGCGGAATGGTGATCAGCAGATCATAATCCAGCGTCACCCCTTCCATGGAGGTGATGCGCTGGTTGACCGGGTCGATCCATTCGGTATTAAAAAAGGTCTCCGACTGGATGCCCCGCTGCTCCAGCACCGGCTTGCACCAGTGGGCCACCGGTTCCAGGGCATGGAGACGACCAATGGGATAGGTGTAGGTGAGGGTCGTCCGGTCGATGAGACCCCGTTTGGTCAGATAATCGTGCAGCATAAGGGTCATTTCGAGCGGGGCGACGGGACATTTGTGCGGCACGTTGATGTTGACCACAATCCGGCCACCCGTAAAAGCCTGCAACGCGCTGCGCAACTTGCGGGCCCCGGCCAGATCATAAAACCAGTGAGCACCCTCCACCATGCCGGGCACGGTCTCCGGCATGAGGCGTGAACCCGTTGCCAGAATCAGATAGTCGTAGTCAAACACCCGGCCTGCTTCAGTCGTAACCTTTTTGGTGACCGCCTCAATCTGTCTGGCCGGATCCACATGAAACACGACCCGACGATCCAAAACCTGGCGTTGACTCCTGAACAGATTTTCCTCGCCCGCCAGGCCGAAGGGGACAAAGAGCAAAGCCGGTTGGTAAAGGTGGCGATCCGATGTACCCAACAGGGTGATCTGCACCTGTCCGGCACGCAGTTCGTTCCCCAGGCGGCGACACAGACCATTGGCAACCATGGTGCCAGCCAATCCACCACCGACAACCAGAATATGTTTGCTCACCCAACGCACTCCTGTGGCTGGCTTATTTCACTCTTTTGACCACAATGCTCCAATGGTCGCCCCTTTTTTCCGTGCTGATGTGCTGGTGTCCCACCTTGGTCAACCAGGCGGGTACCTCTTCTGCGGAGCCTTTGTCTTTCGAGAGCAGTTCCAATTCGCTCCCGACCTCAATCAGTCGAATGTTGGCAATCAACTCCATCAACGGGCCGGGACAAAAGGAATCCCGGGCATCCACCACCTTGCGTTCGCTCATCTTGACCTCCTTCAGAGGGTAACCAGTTGGCCCGCTTCCGCCGCTCCCAGAAAGGAGGTCAGACCGGTGAAGCCATCGAACAGATCGTCCACCAGGTGGTCCAACTCCCACCCGTGGATATCCATGACCATGGGACAGACCTTCATGGTCAAATCGCCCAATTCCTTGCCTTGGCGGAACAGTTGGATGGCGTCCGGGACTTTTTTTTGCTGCATGAGAGCAGAGGTGGCCCCCCCCTGATAGCGGGTTTCGGCGGGACAATCTTTGGCAAAGGCCAGAATGGCCCCCATGCTGACGAGCACATAAACCTTGCGGTCGGAAACCGCACCGACGGAGGCCATCATGGCCGCCATTTGAATCTTTTCGTGTTCACCCGAACATAAAAGGATGAAAAGGGGTACACTGCTCATGGTCTGAACGATCCTTGCCGGATTTTCTGGTGGTTTCCTGGGAACCGCCTACCCTATACTCCGTACCTTTTCTTGTCAATGTCGTGGAATGGGACATCAAGGCAATCGCATTTGAAACGCCACGTTCTGCTGGGCCTTGATCATCGTTGCGGCCATTCCAGTCAGAACCCTAGATTCCCGCCTTCGCGGGAATGACGAGCGAATTTCGTGTCCCCATTCCCGTCATGCCCGCGAAGGCGGGCATCCAGGAGAGTTCGTGGACGAAACGATGATCAAGGCCTTCTGCTGGAACAGGACAGCATGCGACATCGCCCCATTTCCTCTTGACTGACTGTAACAAATTCAGCATGATTGTCCTCGCCTTAAGTTGTTTAATGGCTTAATCGACGACTGAATGGAAGACACAGAAATGTACAATTTTATAAGTGGTTTATATGACAACACGGCAACACTGAGAAATCCCGAGTTGGATGCGCTGGCCGAGATTTGGCGTGAGCGCAGAAAGGGGTTGGTGGAGAGTGGGGAATATCAGGAATTCAATAAAAAATTGGAACGGGAATGGGCCATCGAGACAGGTATCATCGAAAGGCTCTATACGTGGGATCGTGGCGTGACCGAGGTGCTGATCGAACAGGGCATCGAAGCAACGCTCATTACCCATCGCGGGGGAATGCCCCGCCACCAAGCGGAAACAGTGGCGGCGATCATCCAGAGCCAGGAAAATGTTGTGGAAGGGCTTTTTTCCTTCGTCAAAAACGAACAACCCCTTACCGAGCACTACATACGCCAACTTCATGCGGAATTCACCACGCATCAGGATGCCATTATGGCACAAACGGCAGATGGGCAATGGATGGAAGTCTCACTTTTGAAAGGCCAGTACAAGAAACATCCGAACAATCCCCTGCGCAAGGATGGGTCTTTACACAGCTACTGCCCGCCAGAACATGTCCAACAGGAGATGCAACACCTGGTCAGTTGGTTTGATGGGTTGGAGAAAAAACGGGAAAAACCGGAGGTTTTATCAGCATTTCTTCATCATCGATTCACTCAGATCCACCCGTTTCAGGACGGCAATGGCAGAGTGGCCCGTGCACTGGCAAGCATCGTTTTCCTGAAACACGGCCTGTTCCCCCTGGTCATCCGAGATTCTGAAAGAACGGAGTATATCGACGCCCTGGAGGGGGCGGATGGAGGAAACCTGAAATCGCTCTGCGACCTCTTTGCCCGCAATCAGAAAAAATCCATTCTGGCGGCCTTCAGCATTGAGCAAAGCGTTCAACAGGCGCGTCATGCCAGAACGGTCCTGAATTCTGGTCTCCAATTGCTCAAGAACCGCTTCAAGGCCGAAACGGGCCGCATGGATGAGGTATTCAACATGGCGGAAAGACTGCGCGTCAAGACAAACGAGCAGTTGGATCTCATTGTCCAGGAGTATCAAAAAGAGTTTGCTGAAATTTCCCTTCCAGACGCAATGCAATACAATATATACAGCTTGTCCGATGGAAACAGGTCGGAAAAACGCGATTATTTTCGCAGTCAAATCACAACAATTGCCGCCAAACACGGCTACTTTGCCAATCTCAACAAACACTGTGGTTGGGCATCTCTGGCCATTAAGTCCCTGAACCATTTTCAGTTTGTTGTGGCCTTCCACGGGCTGGGTCCTGTGCACCGGGGAATCATGGCGGCCTCAAGCTTTACCCTCTTCCGTATTCCAAGGGAAGGGGATCCAGAAAAAACCGATGTGATCGGCCTGCATCGCGCCTCCCCGGACTTTTTCCAATTCAACTATGTGGAACCAATGGAGAGTGTCGAAAGGCGATTTGATGAGTGGCTGGACAGTTCCCTGGCGATTGGCCTGGCCGAATGGCAGAAAGCGGTCTCCCAGGAATTGGGAACATGACTTTACGATCATCCGGCAGTTTTTTGATGCTCTGCGGCAGCCCTGATGGGACATGGCCATATTGTGTCGACCGTTCTGGACCACCCCTTGAACAATTGCGCGCACCCTTTATGATGGGTGAATGGCAGGACCATTCTCAGTTTGAACGTGGTTCCGTATGGCAAGAGAGGTAATAGATGAAATTTTTTTTCCGAGTGCTCGCGCTGTGGATGGCCAGCCTGTCGTTGGCGATGGCCGAGCCGGTACCACCTGAACTGGTGCATGAAGAATCGCTGTCTGGACAGGAACAGGTGGGGGCGCAGCCGTTATTGTCGGTGGGGTTGGCCCGACGGTTGTTGGCCGGGGGAAACGCCCGGTTGGTGTTGCGGGTGGCCGATGAGGTGCTCAGTCGGGGCGGTGCGCCGCTGGCGGTGGCCGACTGGTTGCGCATCAAAGTGGAAGCCCTGCTGATGCTGGATCAGTTTGCCACAGTCCAGGAACTGCTGCGGGAGATGCCAGAGGAGGCCATGACGGCCTATCCCGATCTGACCTTGCTGTTGGCCATCAGTCAGCGGGAAAATGGCTCTTGCACGGAGGCCAGGCGGCTGTATGCGGCCTTTCTGATGGCCCAACCCCAGCATTCCAAACGCTTTCAGGCCCAATTGGGCATCGGCCTGTGTGCCCTGGAAAACAATGCCCTGGATGAGGCAGAGTTGCAATTGCACCTTTATGAACAGGATCCGGACCGACCCAAGTCGGATCCCCTGTTGCCAATCGGGTTGGCGGAACTGGCACGGCGCAAAGGCATGTTGCCGGAGGAAAACCGGTTGATGGCGGAGGTGGCGGCCATGAGCGTGCCGTCCGACCCGTTGGCGCGCCGGGCGCGCCTCGTGGCACTGGCCCAATGGGAGGCGCGCCAAAAACACTGGAATACGGCCATCGCCTGGGTGGAGAGCGGCTTGCGGCAAGAGGGGCCCATGCCCCGTCTGCTGCGCTTGCACACCCAATTACTGCGGCAATGGCTGGCGAGCAAGGAGAGCGGTGCCGTGACGGGTGAGCAGCACGCCTTGCCGGAGGCGGTACGGCATGCGGCGGAACAACGCATGAACGGCTTGCGGTTGCTGCTGCATCCAGGGGCCGGGTCGGATGGGGGACCAGAGCGGTTGGCCCAACTGGAAGGATTGTTGCGGCAAGAGGCACAAGAGCGGTTGGGGTTGGTGGAGGAAGGGGGCATCTTGCAACCGGAGGGGTTGTGGCCGGATGGAATGCCGGAAACATTTCGGATTGCGTATGCGGAGTATGACCGGAATCGGGGCGAGATGGCGCAGGCCTGGCAGTGGCTGGAGGGCTTGACGACGGCCGAGGCCGATGGTCAACGGTTGTTGTTGCTGGCAGCCTGTGCCAGGACAGACAAGTCGGCCATTGCAGCGGTGCTGGATCGTCTGGCCAAGGGAACAGAGTGGTCGGACGCATTGAAATCCAGGGCAATCAAGGCATTGTTTTTGTTGACCACCCAGGGCAAGCAGGAACTGATGGCGCGCCTGCGGGAGCAGTTGGCCGTGGCCCTGCCCCAGACGCGGGATGTCCAACGCGCCCTGGCGTTTCATCAGACGCGGCTGTGGGTGGCGGAGGGGGCAACCGACCGTGCCCTGGTTGAGTTGCTCAGTCTGGTGGTGACGCCCCACGCCAAGCCGGAAGAGGATCGTTATTTGCCCGAAGAGCCCCGCCTGGCAGCGGCGCGCTTATTGGAGGAACGGGGGTGGCAGGGGGCAGCACGGGAGTTACGGGGGCATTGACCGCAGGGGTAATGGGGGTATCATACTTCGGACAGGAGCAGGCAACCAATGGCTAAAACAATCATGATTGTAGACGACTCTTTCAGTGCCCGACAGGCGATCAGTCTCTTCCTGAGAGATGAGGGATATCAGGTGGTAGAAGCAATCGATGGCAAGGATGCCCTCCGCAAAGCGGGTGAAACCGCCATCGACATGGTTATTACCGACATCAATATGCCTAACATGGATGGCATCACCTTGATCCGGGAACTGCGGCGATTGCCAGCCTTTAAATTTATACCCATCATCATTCAGACAACTGAATTCCACTCAGACCGCAAACAAGAGGGAAAAGCTGCCGGTGCGACAGGATGGGTTGTCAAACCGTTCCATTCGGAACAACTCCTCGGCGTTATCAAAAAAATGTTCGGTTAATGTTTCTCCCGCAACTCATCGCCGTTTCCAGCCCCCTCCAAACGGCTTGCGCACCGATGTTTGCATCCCCCGCGTCTCCACCACATCCGGGGGCAGTTCTTTCAGAAAACGGGAGGCAATGGTCTGTTCCCAATGGTTCATCATGATCCGCCGCCGGGCATGGCACAGATACAACCGCTCTTTGGCCCGCGTCATGCCCACATAGACCAGACGCCGCTCCTCTTCCAATCCCCCTGCATCCACGGCCAACTTGTGCGGCAACAACCCCTCCTCCAGTCCCACCAGAAATACCACCGGAAATTCGAGCCCTTTGGCCGCATGAAGGGTGGAAATAATGATGCGATTGTGGTCATTCTGCCCGCCTGGTCGGGGCGGATCGGACTCCAGGGCCGCCTGTTCCAGAAAGGTCAGCAAATCGCCGGTCTGGACCAAAAAGGCACGCAATTCCCGGATGTTTTCGCGTTTTTCCTCCTCACGTTCCCCCCCGACCAACGATTCCATGTAACCGGAAGCGTCCAACAGGTGTTGCAAAACCGCCTCGGCGGGGGCCGACTCGGCCAGCAGACGACCGGCATCAATCACCTGGACAAAGCCCTCCAGACTTTTGCGTGCCGCAGGCCCCAACCCGCCGGTCGCCACCACCTCGCGGGCCCCCTCCAGCAGGGTGACGCCCCGTACCGTGGCCACCTCCCGCAGGGCGGCCAGTGCAGTCGGTCCCAGCTTGCGACTGGGCACGTTGAACACCCGTTCAAAGGCGATATCATCCCGCGAGATGTACACCAGCCGCAAATAGGCCACGGCATCGCGAATTTCCGCCCGGTCCATAAAGCGCAACCCCCCCACAATCTGATAGGGAAGACTTTGATGCTGCATGGCCTCTTCCAGGGCGCGGGTTTGATAGGCCGTGCGCACCAGGACAGCCACCCGCGTAAATTGCCCGTCCGTGCAGAGACGGGCCGCCTCGGCGGCCACAAAACGGGCCTCGTCGGCCCCATCCTCGGCCAGAAAACGCTGCAACCGGGCACCCGACTCGCCTTGCGTCCAGAGTGTCTTGCCCATGCGCTCCGTGTTGTGGTCGATCAGATGGCTGGCCGCCCGCAAAATATTGGCCGTGGAGCGATAATTCTGCTCCAGGCGGATCAATTGCACATCGGGAAAATCCTCCTTGAACCGCAGCATGTTATCGAGACGGGCACCCCGCCAACTGTAGATGGACTGGTCGTCATCCCCCACCACGCACACATTGCCGTGCAGGCTGGCCAACCGTTTGATCCACTCATACTGCACCGCATTGGTATCCTGATATTCATCGACCAGAATATGCAAAAAACGGTGGCGATAGCTGTCCAGCACCTCGGGATGTTCCTGCCACAGGGCGAGACAGTTGGTGAGCAGATCGCCAAAATCCATGGCATTGAGACGGCGCAATTCGGCCTGGTACTCGACAAAGAGATCGATCACTTTGGCGCGGTCGGCCTCTTTGCGGAGTTGCTCCGGGCCGATGTTTTCCGGGCGCAGGCCATCATCCTTCCAGCGGGAGAAGGTGCCGACCAACCGCTTGGGGGTCCAATACAGATGCTCAAAGCCCAGGCGGGTCACTATTTTTTTGATGACCTGCAACTGCTCATCGCTGTCGAGAATCAAGAAATCCGCGTTATAATGCAGATATCCGGCATACTGGCGCAGGATGCGTGCCCCCATGCCGTGAAAGGTGCCAATCCAGAGCCGTTGGACGACCGCAGCCTCCAACTGCAACAATTCGGTCACCCGTTCGCGCATTTCCCGGGCGGCCTTGTTGGTAAAGGTGACGGCCAGGATCCGATCCGGCGCGATCTCACCCGTGCGCAACAGGTGGGCCAGACGGCGGGTGAGTACACGGGTTTTGCCCGAGCCCGCACCGGCCAGCACCATGACTGCACCGCGCTGGGCGATGACGGCCTCGCGTTGCGGGGGGTTCAAGTCGTCCAAAAGGTCATGCTCTTTCATTATTTTTATCCTGCCAGTCATAATATTAATCTATTGCGGGTCCAGGGGGATCATCCCCCTGGTGGGGTCCAGGGGCAACGCCCCTGGTGGGGTCCAGGGGCAACGCCCCTGGTGGAGGCTGCCCAAACATTTGCAGGAATCCAGGGAGCAGCGCAATCCCCATCGGTGTTCTGGCGGCAAGATCCCCAAAAACGGGACAGGGTGCATCCTGCGGGGCTTCGCCCCGAACCCCACTGGACCCCACCCTACTGGCTCAACCAACCTGATTTGACAGGTTCTGAAAATGGTTGCGGGTCCAGGGGGATCATCCCCCTGGCGGGTCCAGGGCAGAGCCCTGGTGGGGTTCGGGGCAAAGCCCCGGAAGGGATACACACCTCGCAGGGGCTCTGCCCCTGCACCCCGCCAGGGGAGATAATCTCCCCTGGACCCCATAGAACTCTACCTGTCAAATCAGGTTGGTTGACCCACTACTATCCAACGGCACAATCAAGTCCACAGTTCACGCAGCCAAGCGCATCCTGCATGGGTCTGCCGGGACAGAGGTCAATCTGTGGAGACTCTTCTGCCCTCGTCTACTACTATCCAACGGCACAATCAAGTCCACAGTTCACGCAGCCAAGCGCATCCTGCATGGGTCTGCCGGGACAGAGGTCAATCTGTGGAGACTCTTCTGCCCTCGTCTACTACCCTATGCACACATCTTTTGCAGGGGTCCAGGGACCGTCACGGTCCCCGGTGGGGGTTTGGGGGCAAAGCCCCCAACGGGTTGATATGGTATGCCTCGCGGGGCTTCGCCCCAGACCCCACCAGGGGCTTTGCCCCTGGACCCCACCAGGGGGATAATCCCCCTGGACCCCTGTAACTGCACAATATGCTTCGGATTTTTTATCAGCATCAAGTTATGTGTATAGGGTAGGGACCCCACCAGGGGGATAATCCCCCTGGACCCCTGCCATCTGGTCATAAACGACCCGTCTCCCGTTCCATCAACGCCTTGTTGTAAGCCCGTATAATATCATGGTCGGTGATCATGCCGACGGCCCTGTCCAATTGTTGGGCGGACACCACAGGCAGTTCCTCCACATTGGCTGCGCCCATGCGCCGAAAGGCATTGTACAGATTTTCCTCATCGGTCACCGTGACCGCCGAATGGGTGGTAATATCCCGCAACAGGATCCAATCCCCCCGCCCGCCCTCATAGGCATAAATATCCTGCGCGGAAACAATTCCCTTGAGTCGACCTTCATCATCCACCACCAGATAATTGTCCTCTCTGGATTGGCGGATTTTTTCGCGCACCTGCGGAATGGTCATGGTCTCGACCAGACGTTCGCAATCCCGTTGCATGACGGTAGCGACCGGAATCTGGTTCAACAAACCCGACTCCCGTCCCGACCAGAGATTAATATTTTTGCGTCGCAAGACGCGGGTATAGACCGAATCCCGATAGACCTGGTTGACGAGCAGACTGGCCACGATGGAAGAGAGCATGAGGGCCAGCATGATGCGATAATCGTTGGTCAGTTCAAACAGAATGAGGATGGAGGTAAGGGGCGCGCCCAACACCGCTGCGACCATGGATCCCATCCCCACCAGGGCATAGGCACCGGATGCCGCAGACAAATCGGGAAACAGCGTATGGACAAAGGTGCCAAAACTGCCGCCCAGCATCGCCCCCAGAAACAGTACGGGGGTAAACTCACCCCCCACAAACCCGCTGCCCAGGGCGATGACGGTGGCTGCAATTTTGGCAAACAACAATGAAAACAATAGTGTACCGCTCATCTCCTCCAGCAGGGCCAGGTTCATGGTGTCATAGCCGACCCCCATCACCTGGGGAAACAACAAGGCAATACAGCCGACACCCAAACCACCCAGAACCGGTTTCCAGTAACGGGGTATGGCAACCCGCGCCACCCAGTCTTCCATCTTGAACAGGGTGAACATGAAGAGGATACCGGTCAGTCCACACAACAACCCCAACCCCACATAGGCGGGTATTTCCCATGCCGACACCAGGGTATAATGGGGCACGATGAAGGCCGGATAATCGCCCAGATGCATCCGGGCCACCACCGTGGCAATCACGGCGGACAGCACGATGGGCGAAAAGGTGGCCAATCCATAGTCGGCCAGGATCACTTCCAGCGCGAACATGACACCGGCGATGGGCGCGTTGAACGAGGCGGCAATCCCGGCTGCCGCCCCACACCCCACCATGGTGCGCATATGGCGGGAAGACATGCGCAATTTGCGCCCCACGACCGAGGCCAGGGTGGCTCCCAGATGGATCACCGGCCCTTCCCGGCCGACCGAAGCTCCGCAACCAATGGACAGGGCACTGGCGACCATTTTCAACAGGCCGTCGCGCAGTTTCAGTTTGCCGCTCAACAGGGCCACCGCTTCCATGACCTCCGGCACCCCGCCATTCCGGGCATGGGCCAGAAAAAAATGGACCAGCCCGCCCACGATGAGGCCGCCGAGCATGGGCATCAGGAGAATGTGCCAGCCAGGCAGCGATTGGACAATCGCCACCACCCCTTCATGACCATTGCCCATGAACAGCATCTGGAACAAACTGATCAGCGTCCGAAAAAAGATGGCCCCATAGCCGACCAGCAAACCGATAAAAACCGCCACCACCGACAGCACAATGTGCTCGTTGACCCGGAAGGTGGCGACCAGTTGGCGATACCAGGATGGCAACATGGGATGGTTCTCCACCGCATATCTTCCTCTGTCCTAAGAAATTCAGCCGGGTCATAACGGGAAAAGGCTATTTCCGGTTTCAGTTTTGGCCAAAAAGGTCCGATAAGAGAGTCAACAGGGGGATAGTAGCCTCGCAGCCACGGCTCCACAAGTATCGGTTACAGAAAAAGGGGATTTTCACCATGAAGGTATCCTATGTCGGCTCGACCACCGCAGCGGGCAGTCGCCCGGCCACCACAGACACCGATGCCCTCGCCCTGGTTGCTGAGCGCAGCGATGTGGTGGACATCTCCCCGGCCGCCCGTGCCCGACTGGCCGGTCCAATCAGCGTATCGCACCCGGCAACCTTGCTGTCAAACGAGCAGGTACAGGTCAAAATGGGGTTGCTGGGTACCTTCCTGCAGACCCTGTTCGGACGGCAGACGAGTGCAAAAGAGACCCCGGAGCAGGAAACAACCCAGGCGATGCTGGACAAACCAACCACCCAGATGGCCCTGCAGATATTGCACGAAGGCGGGAGTGTTGTTTGATGGGCCACATCAATCCCCGCCAGATCTGGCCCCCCCTCTTCCTCCGACGGCGCAACACACGGGGCGGGCTGGTACCCCGGACCAATCCACTGGATCAGCAATCCATACAGCCGTTCCGGGCGCATGGGCTTGACCAGACAGGCGTTCATGCCCGCTTGCAGACAGTTTTCCTGTTCTTCCTCAATGGCATGGGCCGTCATGGCAATGATAGGCAGATCCCGGCAGCGGGCCTGTGCGCGAATACGCCGCGTGGCTTCATAGCCATTCATCCTGGGCATTTGCACATCCATCAAAATCCCATCGAATGACTCCTGCTGCACCCTGGCCACCGCCTCCACACCATCGTTGACAACAACAACCCGCAAACCAACCTGGGTCAGCAACGCGGAGGCAATCTCCTGGTTGATGACATTGTCATCCACCACCAGAATGCGGGCACCACAGAGCCTCTCCATCGCGGCTGTCTCGTTGACCAGAATCCGGGATGTTTGATTGCGCGGCAGATCGCCTGCCCGGAGCACCTCCTGGATGACTTGCAACAACAGGGCACAGGTAAAGGGTTTGTCGAGAAAAAGATCCACCCCGGCCTGCTGCGCCCCCTTGCGGAGGGACTCCCAACCAAAATCGACCATCATGATCACCTTCGCCTGGGGCGCGGACGGTGATTCTGCCGAGAGTCCCGCCACCATCTTGCGGGCGAGCGTGATGCCATCCATGTCGGGCAGTCGCCAATCCAGGAGGGCCAGCGTGTAGGGTTGACTGGTCCGATGGCCCTCCATCAACTCCGTCAGGGCATCCTCCCAGGAACCCACCGCCGTCGGGCACAAGGCCCAGGCCGCACACGACGCCCGCACCATCTCCCGCACAAGCGGATTGTCATCCACAATCAAAACTTTTTGCCCTTGCAGGTGGGCGGGCGAGATCCACTGCCGGTTGCCTTCCTGGGTCCGACGTGCCAATGGCACCGTAAAATGAAACACACTCCCTTTCCCCAGCACACTTTCCGCTCGGATGCGCCCGCCCATCATCTCCACCAGTTGTTTGGAAATGGTCAAACCGATCCCCGTCCCCCCATATTTCCGGGTGGTGGAACCATCGGCCTGCACAAACGGTTCAAACAGTTGCGGCAGACGCTGCGGATCAATACCAATGCCGGTATCCTGCACGGAAAAGTGCCACTCCGGGTTGGGTCGATCACTGGCAGACGCCAGGCGCACCACAACCGTGCCGCTCTCCGTAAATTTGAGCGCATTGCCGATCAGATTGATCAACACCTGGCGCAACCGCTGATCGTCCCCGAACAGGATCTCATCATACTCGGGGGGGAGCACAAACAGCAGTTCAATCCCCCGGTCAGCCACCTGCTTGCTGAACAGACCCGCCAGATGGTCGAACAGATCAGACAACACAAATTCCACCGGATCCAGGCGGAATTTGCCGGATCCCAGTTTGGAAAAATCCAGAATATCGTTGATGAGCCCCATCAGCGCGTGCGAGGCGTCCCGCACCCGCCCCAGATAACTTCTCAACTTGGACGACAAGTCGTCTTTGAGGGCCAATTCCGTGAAACCAATGATGGCGTTCATGGGGGTGCGAATTTCATGACTGATATTGGCAATAAATTCGCCCTTGATCCGGTTGGCGGATTGCGCCACAGTCAGGGTCTCTTCCAGAGATTTCAGCAATTGTTTGCGACGGGTAATGTCATGCAAAAAGCCGGTAAAATAGAGTTGGCCTTTGCTGTGTGTCAGAGTCAATGCCGCCTCCAGATCCACAACCTGGCCATCCTTGCACCGCCCGGACAAATCGACCCGCCGTCGAAATGGCTGGGGATGGTCGGTAGACTCCGCATGATGCGCCAGGGCGGTTTGGTGATTTGCGCGCCATTCGGGTGAGACGATCAACCGATCCAACTGATGCCCCACCACCTCCGCCGCTGTATAACCAAAGAGCACCTCGGCAGCAGGATTAAAATCCACCACCAACCCTTGCGCATCCACGCTGATGATGGCATCCAGGGCATTCTCCAGAATGGCCCGCGAATAGGCCTCCTGCTCTTTGTGTGTGGCCAGGAGAGTGAACAGTTCCAGCGTGCGTTCCTTGACCATCTCCTCCAGACGGTTGCGATGCAAGGCCAACGCCCGTTCGGACTGCTGCTGGCGAAGTTGCGCCAGGCGGACACTGGCATGATGGCGCAGACGGGCCAGCATCTCCACCCGGTCGGGCAGTTTGAGCACAAAGTCATTGGCTCCCAGGGCGAAAGCCGCCGCCTTTTGTTGAGGATCCTCGACCGCAGAGAGCATGACGATGGGCACATCCTGCGTCGCGGCCTGCTGGCGGAAACGGCGCAACAGGTCCAGGCCGTCCAGGCCCGGCATCATCAGGTCCAACAGAATGACCGTCGGCTGCATCTCCTGCACCCGTTCTTCCGCCATCAGCGGGTCCGACACATAGTGGAGCACCATGTTTTCTCCACCCTGGGTGGCCAACATGCGCCCCAGCAAAACTTTGCTGACCGGTTGATCATCGACCAGCAAAATGGCGATACGAGCGTCTGCGGGCGAATCGGCCATGGATAACGCTCCCCAAAAAACAACTTTATATAAGGTGATATTTTCTCAACCTGGCCAGCAACTCCTCTTCGTCAACGGGTTTGTTGATATAACCGTTGCAATGCCCCTCCTTGAAAGCCTTGACCAACTGGGCCGGCTCTTCCAGACTGGTTTGCATCAGGATAATCGCATATTCGTTGCCATGCAGGGTCGCATGGTACGCCTGCTTTTCCATCTGACGAATGCGCAACAAGGCCTCCTGACCATCCATGTTGGGCATCTGAATGTCCAACATCACCAACTTGAACGGCGCACCAGCCCGCAAGGCCTCGGCGAACACCTGGACCGCCGATAGACCATCTTCGACCAGGACACATTCTCCATACGGTCGCAACATGACCTCTAATGTTTTTCTGTAAATTATCTGATCGTCCGCAATAAGAATTTTCATCCCTGTCTCCTCAAGCATGCACCCCCCGACCGCCGCATGGGGTCAAGATCCGATAACCACCCGGTTGCGACCGCCCTTCTTGGCCTGATACAGGGCCAGGTCGGCCCGTTCCATCGCCTGAGCGATCGGTTCCTGCACCGCGCGAAAGGCCACACCACCGCTGATGGTCACGGTCTCCTCCTGCATCGGAACCGCCAATACCTGCTGCGAAACCCGCAACCGAATCCGCTCGGTAATATGCAAGGCCACCGTGCGCGGGGCACCAATAATAAACAGCATGAACGCATCACCACCCAGCCGCACCGGCAGATCCACACTGCGACTGCTGTCCATCAAAATGCGCGCCACTTGGCGCAACACCACATCCCCCTGGGCATGGCCATACCGCTCGTTGATCGCTTTGAAACAGTCCACATCAAAGGCTGCCACGACAATGGTGGCGTTGGGATCCCGATTGTGGACCTGGCATAAACGGAGGATGGCCTCTTGCATGTAATACGGGGTATACAAGCCGGTCAGGGTATCGCGGATGGAACGCTCATAGGTCTGTTGCCGTTCCGCATCCAGGATCCAGAAGAGGGCTTCCCGCTCCACCGCCACGCCCAATGGCCAGCTCAACTGGTTCAGCACCGCCATCAGGCTTGCATCCAGCACCACCTCTTCCGCCAGATGCAGAATGACCAGGGCGCGGGCCTGGTCATGCGGGGGGGCAAAGAGTGGCCAGACCAGACCTGGCACACCGGGGGGCTCTCCCGACCTGGCGGGACAGGGGATGCGCAGAGCGGTTTGTGCACCGCCGTGTGCCTGCCATGACAGGCGATGCAGCCCCAGCAGGGCACGACAGGCCTCTGGCGGATCGGCACGGGTTCCCCGAAAACCGGTTTCCGGGGCCAGATGCAGGGGCTTTCCCGGCTCCATCAGGAGATAAAATTCCAGATTGACAACAGGCAGCAAGGGCTTGGCCAACGCCAGAAAGTGCCCGACCACCGCACCAAAATCCGCCTGGGACAGGATGATCTGCACCATGTCCCGCAGCAGGAGATTCAGATGGGCCAAATGTTGATAATCCGCTGTCGACCCCTCCGCCGGGTCAGCGTCCACCTCTCGACCCAAAGAGCGGCCAGACTGATCACGATTGTTCATGGCAGTTCCTCTGTCATGGGAGAAACAAACACCTGCACGGGGTGATTATACCGCATCCACGCCCAGTTCTGCCAGCAACTCCTGCCAACGGTCGGCTTCATAGGTATTTTTTTCTGTCGTCCGCCGGATGGGAATCTCGGTCAGCCATACCCCTTCCGTTTCCGCCTCCCACTCGATTTCATAGCCATTATTTTCGATCAACCGGGCCAGTTCCAACAGGGCTTGCAGCATTTGCCGTTTCTTGTCGTGCAACCGGTTTTCGTAGATAAGGCGCAACCAGGCATCGGCCTCCCCATCGGCCAGTTTTTGCCAGATCCAGGTCACGGGATGGTCATACAGGGTGTTTTCCCACTGTTTCTCGTAGGCTCGCCGATCCGGCGTCTCCTTGGCAATCTTGCCGATGATCAGCCAGATATCGGCCCCCGGCTCACCGGTCAGCAGGTGAACCTCGCCAAAGGCAAACGGCTCCTCATCCTTGTGGGTATTGAACCATTGCCCAATCTTTTGACACAATACATCCGGTTCCATGTCCGTACCCCCGACGTGTAAAAAGTGGATCCGTTATTCCTGGGCCTGAGGACCGTCAAGCTGCGATCCAGTTTTTTCGCATGATGTTCCACCGACTTCAAGAAACACGTAAATCAATGGTCGAGACTCGCTACCATTGATGCGGTCAATGAAACCGCGCACCCCGGGAATATCCAACCAGCGATGCAGACCAGGGGCCTGTAATTTGTTGACAAAACCGATCGGACGATTATCTGCCAATTCGATTCGAATCGCCAAGGGATCATGGGTATTGTCTGGATCTGGCCGCAAATAAACCTCCTGCCCCTCATGGAGTAATGCACAGATTTCTTGGGCATCCGGCATATAACGAAATCCAGCCACTTGCTCCAGAAATTCAAACGGCGGTTTTGCCGTATCAAACGGATGAACCAGGGAAAATCCATCTCCAGGCAACTGCGCACCCACATAACCCAACAAAGCCAAGGGACTGATTGACAGAGCAGGATCGAGTCGCCAAAAGCGCAGGAAATCATCATAATCCCGCCTTCTCTTGGGGGGCATACGCCGCATGAACGTTTCCACAATGCCAGACGTATAGTAATCCTGGTCCAGAGGAAAGGCTGGATAGCCCAGAAACCCGGCGGACAGGGCGGCAGCAAAATCTTCCGTTCCCTTCAGATAGCGCAAACCAATGGTACCGGTTGCGTCGGCAGCGATTTCCGCCACCTTTCTCCGGGTTCGACCGTGCGGTGTAGCATCCGGGGCTTGCCAAGCCAACAACAGATGCTCTGGCTCAACAACATGCAAAATCGTTCGGTTCATAACTTAAACTCCTACATATCAAGAACCGAATGCAACCGCTTCATTCGGAGTTGGAGCAACCGTTCGATCCATTGGATTCGTACCGGCGTGGGAGCCGCTGGTACAGGAAAACGGGGCAGAAGATGCATCCAGGCATACAGGACATTCCTGTCAAACGAAAGACAATCGGCAATATTTTGTCTGAATTCTGGATACTTGGCAAGCAAATATGCAACCAGCTCGAAATGACCGTATTTTGCCCCGGTTGGGTTCCAACGCATATGGTGCCGCCCTCTGTCAATATAGCGTTCCGTTTGCTCAACCGGGTTTGCCATAAATTGGGCAATCCCGTCATCCGTCATTTCATAACCAAGGCTTGTGCCATTGTCAAAAGCCGGAGCCAGTTCTGGTCGTACTGGAGTTCCTCTCCATAAAATTCCCCAGTTTTCCTGATGCCGGTCGGTGTTACCGATCAGCGCATCGAAAACAAGAATCCGTACCATGTCTTGGATCAAGCGGGCATCCATTTCTGCAAGAATGGCCAGTACAGTTTCAATATTGTGTTGACGGCCCTTTTTGACATCGAAATCGGGAATCAGCCTTTGCATATGGACGGTACCCGACTCGTAGCACACCCCCTCATCCTGACGATAGAACCATTCAATCAGGGCAGCAGATTTTTGGTCACCAGCCCTCCACGCAGCATAAGCCGGAGGGACCGGAATGCCCATCAGACAGCCAATGCGGTAGGCGATCACCTCGCACCAGAATTGAGTCGGATAATTTTGTGCGGCATGTTTGAACAGATAACGATGCCCGCCAATCAGGAACGGCATGGATGGAGGATGAGGGCTGATCCACAAGGATTTTGCCCGAGACCCCTCAGGATAAACTGGGAATCGGTCATCTGGATGCCACCCGGTTATATCGATGACCTCCGTGACCTGTTGTTCATGTCCCGGCATACATCTTCCTCAAAATCAACAGTCTACCGCCCGAAACACCCCCTCCTCCACCGCAACACAGCGCACCGGTCGTGCGGAAGGCCACTGGATCTGCTCCGCCGCACAGGTGGCCAGAAAAATTTGGCTGCTCCCCGCCGCCAACAAGCGCAGCAGGCGGGCCATCCCCTCCGGGTCGAGTTCGGTCATGGGATCATCCAACAACAACACCGGGGCCTCGCCCAACCGTTCCCGCAACAAATCGGCCTCCGTCAGCTTGAGGGCCAACAAGAAACGTTTTTGCTGCCCCCGCGAGCCAAACCGGGCCAGGGCGCGCCCGTTTTGCACAAACGCGGGATCATCCCGGTGCGGACCCACGCTGGTACTGCCACTGCGTTGATCCGGCAGGCGACTGCGCGCCAACAAGGTCCGATAGCCTGCGGCCAAAGAGGCCACCGCATCGGCCCCCGCCTCCTGGAGATCCCCCGGCTGGATGCGCATCTGCCACAAATAGCCGTTGGGATCCAAGGCCATGGCCTCCAGAAACGGCTGCAACCGCTCGCCGACCCGGTGCAGCATCTGCTGGCGTTGCCGGGTGATCTGCGCCCCCAGCACGGCCAGGCGCGCCTCCCAGGCATCAAACTGCCGCCCATCCCCGCACTGGGTGCGCAGGAGATGATTGCGGGCCCGCAAAGCCACCTGATAATCGCGGACCACACCGGCATAACTGCGCTCGTGACAAAACAGGATCCAATCCAGATAACTCCGCCGCTCCTCCGGGGCCCCGCGCATGAGGGCGGGCGCGTCCGGGGTGAGGACAATGGCCGCCAACACCTGCCCCATGGCCGACGCCGTGGTGATCCCCTTGCCATTGAGACGCACCGAGACATGCGCCCCCAGGGCGGTCAATTCCAGATCGTGCCGCAGACCAAAGCTGGTCACCTCCGCATGGAGATAAAAACCCGCCTGACCATGCCGACGCAAAGCCGCCGACGGGGCACGCCGAAAAGAACGACCGCTGGCCAACAAACCAATCGCCTCCAGCAGATTGGTCTTGCCCTGCCCATTGCCCCCCACCACCCCATTCAGCCCGGCATCCCATTCCAGAACGGCCAGCGCAATGTTGCGAAAATCCTGGATACGCAACCGCTCCAATACCATGGCAACACTAGGTGCTCATGGGCATCAGCACAAATTGCGTCCCCCGCTGCAACGGATCCGTCAGCAACACCGGGGCCGCCTCGCTGCTCATGAAAAAACTGACATCCTCCCCTTCCATGACCGAGAGAAATTCCCGCAGATAGCGGGCATTGAAGCCCACCATCAAGGTATCCCCCCCCTCCAAAGAAACCTGCATCTCCTCCTCGGCCTCTTCCTGTTCGGGATTGTTGGAGTTGAAACGCATCTGCCCCCCCTCGATCTCCAGGCGAATGCCCGTCGATTTTTCATGGGAGAGGGCCGACATGCGCCGCACCACCCGCAACAGTTGTTCCCGGTTGACCATCAAATGCAGCGGATGTTGCTGCGGAATCACCCGGCGATAATCGGGAAAACGTCCTTCCACCAGTTTGGCCACCAGCATGACCTCCGGGCGCACCATCTGGATATAATTGTCATCCACAATCACCTCCACCGGCTGGGCATCCTCCTCCAACAGACGGCGCACCTCTTGCACAGCCTTCCTGGGCACAATCACCTCCCGCGCCTCTGCGGGCAATGCGGCCACCGACCGCTGCACCATCGCCAACCGATGGCTGTCGGTGGCCACCACCCGAATCATCCCTTCCCCCTCCCCCTCACCGGCAAAGGGGACAACCTGGAAAAACACCCCATTCAGCGCGTACCGGGTTTCATCCTCTGACATGGCAAAATGGGTTTTGGCCAGCATTTCCGACAGCAAAGCGGGATCCAGGACAAACCGATAGGCTCCATCCGCCTGGGGAATCACCGGAAACTGCTCGCTGGGCAGGCAGGCCAGTTCAAACTTGGCCCGTCCACAACTCAGACGCACCCGACCCCGCGCATCCGTGCGCAAAACCACCATCTCGGTCTCCGGCAACTCGCTCACCACCTCGAACAAGGTCTTGGCATTGATGGTGATCGAGCCTGGCTCGATGATGTCCACCGCGCAACGGGTGCGCAACGACACTTCCAGATTGGTCGCCTCAATCTTGAGATAACCCTCCTGGGTCTCCAGGAGGGCATTGCTCAGTATCGGCTTGATGTTGTGTCGGTCAACCAGCGACTGTACCCGGTACAGTGCCTTCAAGAAGGGATTGCGCGCCACCTGAAATTCCATCGTCGGTCTCTTTTCTGTTTAGAATTGAACGTCATGAATATATCTTTGCGCCCTATGCGGATGGGCGGTCTTTGCCGAGGGGCGGAGCACCTGTCCCCTCAGCCATTTTTTGCATATTTTTTTATTATTGCGGGTCCAGGGGGATCATCCCCCTGGTGGGGTCCAGGGGCAAAGCCCCTGGTGGGGTCCAGGGGCAAAGCCCCTGGTCAAACCCCGCCTCCCTCTGCTCAGGCCTTGATCATCGTTTCGGCCATCCCAGTCAGAACCTTGGATTCCCGCCTTCGCGGGAATGACGAGCAAATTTCGTGTCACACCCATTCCCGTCATGCCCGCGAAAGCGGGCATCCAGGAGAGTTCGTGGATGAAACAATGATCAAGGCCTCTGCTCACCACAATCATCCAAACCCCATCCCCACCACCTGACTGGTTCAGTCAACGTGATTTGACGGGTACAATCCTATGGAATCCAGAGGAAATGATCTCCCCTGGCGGGGTAAGGCACCTACCCCTTCCGGGGCTTCGCCCCGAACCCCACCAGGGCTCTGCCCTGGACCCGCCAGGGGGATAATCCCCCTGGACCCCTATCCCTGTACAAGCTGATTCAGTATGGCTACTTGCGCAACATACTGGTCAAAATGCGCAACTCACCGGCCAATTCCAGATCGACCATCTGTCGTTCATCCACCTTGCGTACCGCATGCATCACCGTCGTGTGATCCCGATCCCCAAAATGGCGGCCTATCTCTGGAAAAGAGTGCTTTGTCAATTGTTTGCATAAATACATGGCAATCTGCCGGGGATGGCTGAACTGCCGCGCCCGTTTGGCCGACCGCAGATCCAGGAGGCGGATTTGGTAATAATCGGCCACCTTTTTCTGAATATCCTCCACATTGACCTGCCGCCGATCCGGGGAACGGACAATATTGCGCAACGATTCCACCACCAGGGCCATCGTCACCGGCTCTTTTTCCATGGAGGCCATGGCAAAGACCCGGATCAGGGCCCCCTCCAACTCGCGCACGTTGGTCTGAATGGCATCGGCGAGAAAAAAGGCCACATCATCCTGGAGATCCATCCCCTCCGCCGCCGCTTTCTTCTTGAGAATGGCCACCCGCGTCTCCAGATCAGGCGCGTGAATATCCGCCACCAACCCCCAACCAAAACGGGACCGCAACCGCTCTTCCAAAAATTCCATCTCCGCTGGAAAACGGTCCGACGACAGGACAATCTGGTGATTGGCCTCATACAACGCATTGAAAGTATGAAAAAATTCTTCCTGGGTGGCCTTTTTGCCCGCAATAAACTGAATATCATCCACCAGCAACACATCCACCGAACGAAACAGATCCTTGAAATCGTGCACCCGCTGAAACCGCAATGAATCAATCATTTGGGTCATAAAACTTTCGGAAGAGATATACTGCACCTTCAGGGCAGGGCGGGTTTCCAGCAAATGGTTGCCAATGGCATGGAGCAGATGGGTCTTGCCCAAACCCACCCCGCCATGGATAAACAGGGGGTTGTAAGCCGAAGAGGGGGCATCCGCCACCCGAGCCGCCGCCGCATGGGCAAACTGATTGCACCCACCCACCACAAAAGAGTCGAAGGTATACCGCGCATCCAGGCCGGTGCGGCCCGGCACCAGACCGTTCGGCAGCAGGGCCAGCGGCTCCACCACCAGGGCCGGAGCCTCCTCCCCTTCGGCCTGCGGATCCAGACGAAAAGTCACCCGTACCGTGCGCCCCGCCCGCTCGGACAGGGTGGATTCCAACAAGGCCCCATAATGGCTGCGGACATAGTCCGCCGACAATTGGTTTCTGGTTAAAATTTCCACCCGGCCATCCGGCCATTCCGCCCCCGGACACAAGGACCTGAACCACACGTTAAACACCTGCGGTGACACCTGCCCCTTGATCACTTCCAAGGTGTCTGCCCAAAGTTCCTTCATCGCGTCCTGGTCAACATCCACACGCCCCAAGGCCTCTCATTCACTGCGGTGCAGTTTCAAGCCGAACTGGTTGTCCTGCTGATGCGTCATCGTGCAGGTAAATTGCGAATCCCGCCCGTACAGGCTGATCACAATGTCAACAAAGGCATTCTGTGCCACAATGGGCACGGTGCCGTCCGCCAAAAACAACAGACCACCCAGACTCATATTGCCAATCAAGCCATTGACCCTGCTTCCATCGGCCAGGATCATGACAGCCGGATCCGATCTGACCAGACGTTGTTCCTGCCGTTTCTCGCTGCCACCAGGCATGGTTTTCTCTCCTTTGAACCGTCCAAAATATTATTCGAGGTAATGGCACAACGCCTAGGTCGATCTTTCCTTGACCCACTGGGTGGCCGCCGCCAGTGCCTCGGTCAACTGCTCGGGACGGGTTCCCCCCCCCATGGCCATATCCGGTCGCCCCCCCCCCTTGCCACCCACCACCGGCGCGACAAACCCCATCAGATCGCCCGCCTTCACCCGCCGATGCAGATCAGCGGTCACCCCCGCAATCAGGCTCACCTTGTCCACCTCCGGCACACCCAACAAAATCACCGCCGAACCCAATTTTTCCTTGAGCAGATCCACCAACTCCCGCAACGTCTTGGTATCCACCCCCACCACCCGGGCCGCCAACAACGGAATGGCCCCCACCTGCCGCCGCTGCACCACCAACTCGGCCACCAGGGCACCGGACACGGCGGTCTTGGCCTTGTCCAGGGCCTGCTCCAGAACCCGAATCCGCTCAAACAATTTTTCCACCCCCTGCGCCACCTGGTCGGGCCGCGCCTTGAGCAAACCCGCCGCCTCACGCAAAATGGCGGTCTCTTCCCGATAACTCTCCCGGGCCGTATGCCCGCACACCGCCTCGATACGACGCACCCCGGCCGCCACCGCCCCTTCCGAGACAATACGCAACAGCCCAATATCCCCGGTGCGGTGGACATGCGTCCCCCCACACAGTTCCATGCTGTCGCCCAGCCGCACTACCCGTACCTCATCCCCATATTTTTCGCCAAACAGAGCCATCGCCCCGGCCTGCACCGCCACCGCCGGGGTCATGACCGTGGTCTCCTGGCGGTGGTTGGCACGAATGGCCGCGTTGCAAAGCACCTCCACCTGGACCAACTCCTCCGGGGTCATGGCCTGGAAATGGCTGAAATCAAAGCGCAACCGCGTCGGTCCCACCTGCGAACCGGCCTGTTTGACATGGGCTCCCAGCACAACACGCAACGCATGGTGCAACAAATGGGTCGCCGAATGGTGCAGACGAATATCCTGCCGCCGCGACCCGTCCACCTCCAGGCTGATACTGTCGCCCACATGCCATTCCCCCCGCTCCACCTGCCCCAGATGGACAATCAGATCCGGCACCGGCTTGCGGGTATCCCGCACCTGAAAAACACCCCCCCCAGCCGACTGCTGGCGGATCAAACCGGTATCCCCCACCTGCCCACCCGACTCGGCATAAAAAGGGGTCTGGTTGCTGATCAACATCCCCTCTTCACCCGGATGCAAGACCTTCACCGACTCCCCCCCCACCACAATGGCCTGCACGGTGCCCTGCGCCTGCTCACAGTGATAGCCCAAAAATTCACTGGCTCCCACCTTGTCCCGCACCCAGTGAAAGACCGCCGCCACTTTTTCATCCCCGGAACCGGCCCAGGCCGCCCGCGCCCGCTGCCGCTGCTCGGTCATGTGGCGGTTGAACCCCTCCATATCCAGGGAAATACCCCGGTCCCGCAAAATATCCCCCGTCAAATCAACAGGAAAACCATAGGTGTCATACAGAGTGAACAGGGTAAGCCCGTCCAACTGGCCACCTGCTGGCAGCCGGGCCACCGCCTCCTCGACAATTTTCAGGCCACTGTCCAGGGTGGCGGCAAACCGTCGCTCCTCATTCTCGATCACCAGCACCAGCGTTTTGCCCTGGGAGACCATCTCCGGGAAAAAGCCCCCCATGGTCTGAACCAGCGTGGGAATCAATTGGGCCAGAAAGGGCTGTTCCAGCCCCAGCAACCGACCATGCCGCATGGCACGGCGCATGATGCGGCGCAAGACATACCCCCGCCCCTCATTGCTGGGCAACACGCCATCGACGATCAAAAAGGCCATCGCCCGCACATGGTCGGCAATGACCCGCAGGGAGACCAGATGTTCCGCCTGCGAAGCCTCCAACCCGGCCAGGCGGGCCGCCTCCCGGATCAGCGGCACAAACAGATCGGTGTCATAGTTGTTGCTCTTGCCCTGCAAAATGGCCGCCAACCGCTCCAACCCGGCCCCGGTGTCAATGCAGGGGCTGGGCAGCTCCGCCAGGGAACCATCGGAACGGCGATCAAACTGCATGAAGACCAGATTCCAGATCTCCACAAAACGATCCCCATCCGCCTCTGCCGAACCGGGCGGCCCCCCCGGCAAGAGTTCGCCATGATCGTAAAAAATTTCGGAGCACGGCCCACATGGACCCACCGGTCCCATGGACCAAAAATTGTCGCTGCCGGCAATGCGGATAATTTTTTCCTCCGGCAGACCCACCACATCCCGCCAGATGCGAAACGCCTCCTCATCCGTGGCATAGACGGTCACCAGCAACCGTTCGACCGGCAACGACAGATCCTGGGTCACGAAGGTCCAGGCCAGAGTGATTGCCTCTTCCTTGAAATAATCGCCAAAGGAAAAATTGCCCAGCATTTCAAAAAAGGTGTGGTGTCGTGCCGTGCGCCCGACATTTTCCAGGTCATTATGCTTGCCACCCGCCCGCACACATTTTTGCACACTGACCGCCCGCCGATAAGGCGGTCGTTCCTCGCCCAGAAACAGACCCTTGAATTGGTTCATGCCCGCATTGGTGAACAACAGAGTCGGATCGTTCTGCGGTACCAGACTGGAAGAGGCCACCATGGCATGGTCGTGACGTTGGAAAAACGTCAAAAACCGGTCGCGTATTTCATTCCCGTTCATCTTTTCCTATTCCAAAACCTGCCAAATGGCCTCATCGTTAAACCCACGCCGTGACAAAAAATCATAGCGTCGTTTTGACTCCCGCCGCCCCTCATCCCGCTCTTCTCCCGCAGAACGGTCCTCCGTCCCGAACCGTTTGGCCAGGGCGGCGGCGGCCAGAGAGACAGCATCGGTCTCCGCCAACAAAAGATCCAGGGCGCGCTGAATGTATTCATCGGCGACCCGCAAGGCGCGCAACTCCGCCCAGACCCGCCGGGGGCCATAATGCCCGTGGTGCAACCGGTAGCGGGCACGGGACAAGGCAAAGGCGGCATCATCCAGGTAGCCCAGTTCCTGACAACGACCACACACCTGCGCCACCACCGCCTCCGGCACTCCGACCTGCATCAACCGCTGCTGCAACTCCCATGCGCCATAACCGCGCCGGGCCAGCCAGCGAATCGCTTGATCGTAGGCCTGTTGACCGCTTTCCTCAATGGTGCTCATGGGCACCCCCGTCCACCAGGGAGGATGGCACAACCGACAGGCCATTGACAGGGGTAACGGGGTCATCACGCAAAAATCGGACCCATTGCTGCCCCCGATACAGTTCCAGGGGCCGAAAACGGGATTTATAGTGCATTTTTTGGCAATCGGCAATCCAGTAGCCCATGTAGAGGTAACTTTTGTCCAGGCCCAGCGTTTCGCGAATCTGCCAGAGGATGGCGTAGGTGCCCAGACTGCGGGCCGTCTCGTCGGGGGCAAAAAAGGTATACACCGCCGAAAGACCCGTCGGCAAAATATCCACCACCGCCACCATGCGCAGGTGCCGACCCTGGCGAAACTCGACAAAGCGGGTCGTGGACCAGGGAGCGGTCAGATAATCGCTGAAATCTTCCGGGGTGGGGCTGGCCATGGGACCGTCCTGGTGCCGGCTGGCAATATACTCCTGGTATAACGCAAACCGTTCCGCCGTAAAATCGGCGGGCAGCACACGCACGGTGAGATCCTGGTTGCGCTGCCAGACCCGGCGCAGACTGCGACTGGGGAGATGATCGGCCACCGGAACCCGTACCGCCTGGCAGGCTTTGCAACTGGGACAATAATGGCAATAGACATGGCCACCACTCCGCCGGAAGCCCCGTTCCACCAGAAAGCCGTAGAGGGTATCATTCATGGCCACTTCGGGATCGACAAACAGGGTGGCCGCCTGCCGGTCAGGCAGATAGCCACACGCATGGGGTCGGCTCAAAAACAGATTCATCGCGGGATTGTCCCACGGCTTGGCAGAAATGGTATTCATGGCAGAACCGGTCGACGAGGTTGTTTGGAGCCTTGCAATCCGGGGACAAAAACGGCACCATGGCCAAGGGCGTCAGGGCAGACCACCCGCCCGGATGCCCGGATAGCCTTCTGGCTGACAACAATGGGAGAAAACGGGTTCATGTTCAAAGGCACTACCATCCTGTTGGTACGACGCAACGACTCCCTGGTGATGGCGGGAGACGGCCAAGTCACCCTGGGCAACCAGGTGATCAAAGCCAATGCCCGCAAAATTCGCTCCATGTCCGACGGCAAAATATTGGCCGGTTTTGCCGGCTCCACCGCCGACGCCTTCACCCTCTTTGAGCGGTTCGAGGAAAAACTGGCCAAACACAGCGGCCATCTTACCCGATCCGCAGTCGAATTGGCCAAGGATTGGCGGATGGATCGCATGTTGCGCCGTCTGGAGGCCATGCTCATCGTCGCCGACCGGGGGGCCAGCCTGCTCATCAGCGGCACCGGCGATGTCCTGGAACCGGAACACGGCATCATTGCCATCGGTTCCGGGGGAGCCTTCGCCCAGTCGGCGGCCCTGGCCCTCCTGCAAAATACCGACCTCCCGCTGCGGACCATTGCGGAGAAAGCCATGGAAATCGCTGCCAATATCTGTATTTACACCAATAATAACATAATCATAGAAGAGTTGTAAATGGCTGAATTCACCCCACGCGAAACGGTTTCAGAACTGGACCGCTATATTATCGGCCAAACAGAGGCCAAACGGGCGGTTGCGGTTGCCTTGCGCAACCGTTGGCGCAGGCAGCAACTGGAACCGGGGATGCGGGAGGAGGTCTATCCCAAAAATATTCTCATGATCGGTCCCACCGGGGTGGGCAAGACGGAAATTGCCCGGCGTTTGGCCAAGTTGTCGGATGCGCCATTCATCAAGGTGGAGGCCACCAAGTTTACCGAAGTGGGTTATGTCGGGCGCGACGTAGAGTCCATCATCCGGGATTTGACCGATCTGGCGGTCAAGACCGGCGTGGAACGGTCCAAGCGCGAGGTGCGGCGCAAGGCAGAAGAGCAGGCGGAGGACCGGATACTGGATATTCTCCTGCCCCACCCGCCGAATGCACCGCAAACCGAAAAGGAATATCCGCTGGGCATTTTTGGTCAACATGCCTCGGAAACAGGTACGGAGACCGCCTCGCCCGCCGATTCCAGCACCCGGCAAAAATTTCGCCGTCTGTTGCGGGATGGTCGACTGGATACGCGGGAGGTGGAGATTGAGACCCGCGAGCCGCGCGCCGCTCCCACCCTGGAGGTGTTCACCCCCCAGGGCATGGAGGGGATGGGCATCAGTATCCAGGATGTGCTGGGGGGCATGTTTGGCGGCGGCAAGCCGCAAAAACATCGGACCACCGTCAAAGAGGCCCTGGCCATGCTGACCGATGAGGAGGCCAGCAAGCTGGTGGACCGGGAAAAGTCCAAAAAAGAGGCGGTCGAGCGGGTGGAACAGTCGGGTATTGTCTTTCTCGACGAACTGGACAAGGTATGCAATCGGTTTGAGAGTGGGCGGGGCGGGTCGGATGTCTCCCGCGAGGGGGTGCAACGCGATCTTTTGCCCCTGGTGGAGGGGACCACGGTCTCCACCAAGCATGGCATGGTCCGCACCGACCATATCCTGTTTATCGCCTCCGGGGCCTTTCAGTTGGCCAAGCCCTCGGACCTGTTGCCGGAGTTGCAGGGACGCCTGCCGATTCGGGTGGAATTGAAAAGTCTGGGGGTGGAGGAGTTTGTCCGCATTCTTTCCGAGCCGGAAAATGCCCTGACCCGTCAATACAGCGCGCTGCTGGCCACCGAGGGGATCCATCTGTCGTTCAGCGAGGAGTCCATCCGCGCCATTGCCGAAATTGCCGCCCAGGTCAATGAGACCACGGAAAATATTGGGGCCCGACGGTTGCACACCGTGTTGGAAAAATTGCTTGACGAATTGTCCTTTACCGCAACGGAACGGCATGGGGAGGCGGTGGAGATCACGGCCGACTATGTCCGGACACAGTTGAAGGCATTGGCCAATAATGAGGATTTGTCGCGGTTCATCCTCTGATATGCGGTTTTGCGGGTCCAGGGGGATCATCCCCCTGGTGGTCGGGAAGTTTCCCTCTGGGATCCTCAAAATGGAGTGGTATTCATCAAGATCGGGAGATAAAAAATGACGGACAATAAAGAGGCCGGATCGGCTGAAGTGGTGCTTGGCCGGGGATCCCTGAAGGCCAAACGCGCCGAACAACCCAAAGTCGAGCGTTTGAAAGAAGCCGATTATCTGGAACAGATTGCCCCCCTGCACATTGAACTGGTCAAAATGCAAAACTGGGTCAAAGAGCATGGCCTGCGCATTGTGGCCCTGTTTGAAGGGCGGGATGCCTCGGGAAAAGGGGGCACCATCAAGCGGTTTATCGAACACATGAATCCCCGCAGTTGCCGGGTGGTGGCCTTGGAAAAACCCACCGACGAAGAGAGAACACAGTGGTATTTTCAACGCTATGTCCAACATTTGCCTGCGGCGGGCGAAATTGTCCTCTGTGACCGCAGTTGGTATAACCGCGCCGGTGTGGAACGGGTCATGGGCTTTTGCAGCAAAGAGGAGGTCCGTGAATTTCTCCGTGCCGTCCCGGAATTTGAACGGATGCTGGTCAACTCGGGCATTCTGCTGTTCAAGTTTTATTTTTCGGTGAACAAGCAGGAACAAAAACGTCGCTTTGACAGCCGCCTGGCCGATCCGCTCAAACAATGGAAACTCAGCCCGGTGGACAAGGAATCCCAGAATAAATGGGAGGATTATACCAAGGCCAAGGAGGATATGTTTTTTTATTCTTCCACAGAAAGCTGCCCCTGGACTATTGTCAAATCGGTCGATAAAAAACGGGCCCGGATTGAAAGTATCCGCTATTTTCTCAGCCAGATCGATTATCAGGATAAAAACACCGAACTGCTGAACTATGACCCGCGCATTATTCGCACCGTCAGCGAAGAACTCGGTATTGATTAAGGGGTGTACACGTCGCCCCATGCCGGTAGCCAAGCCCCTCTCCCCCACCGGGGAGGGGGGCTTGATTTTATGTTCCGCTTTTTGATCATTATACTGCAACAGAATGTAACGCAACGGCGCATTATGGCACAAATCTCATCGCACACTGCGGCCTCTGCATCGCCCTGATGGGTGTTCCCCATGCACCAATGCAAATCAACTCGTTGCAAATGGCAACAGATCCATTAAAATCGGTCGGGGTTATCTGCCATCGTTCATTTTTTACTTGTGCTGACCAACAAAAATTTTCACAATCAAGGGGATTCGTTTATGGTCTTCCTTTTGCGTAATTGGGAAGACAACCGAGGCATCATACGCTACAAGAATTTCAGGATCTGCCCATGCCACACAAGCCCTTGCCCAAACCCAAACTCTTTCTGCTCCTGCTGGTCATGCCCGGCATCCTCTGGTTTGGTGTTCTGGCGGCTGGCTTCAAGGGGTTGATGACCATCCGGGACAACCAGGATGTGGCGCGTCAAGACCGTGAACAACTCAGCCTGGGGGTACAAACCATCGATCTGATCGATGACATTAAATGCCAGTCCAAATCCCAGATCCAGGCCTGGAAAAATATTTTGCTGCGCGGCACCGATCCGAATCAGCGGACCAAATATGTGCAGATGTTCGAGACAAAAGGTCAGTTGGTGCAAGATCTTTTGCGGCAATTGCCTGGCCAGTTCCAGCGATTGGGGCTGGATCGCCCCATTCTGCAACAGGTGAACGACCTGCAAGAGCAGCACCATGCCCTGGACGTGCGTTACCGGGCCGCGCTGCAACGCTTTATCGACCAATTGGGCACCCCGGCCTCGGAGCGCGAGATGGCCCATGCGGCGGACAATATGGTCATCGACCTGGATTCCGCCACCAGCGAGGAGACCGATCGGCTGTCGGATGCGGTCAGCCAGCACGTACAACGTCTGGTCAAACAGGCGGGCAAGCGGGACGAGGCCTGGTTTGCCGAAGAGACCAACCAGGTGGCCTGGGCTCTGCTCGGCCTGGGGTTGGTGGTGCTGCCGATCTCCTTCTTTGTGGTACGCAACCGGGTGATCCGACCCATCACCCAAATGACGGCGGCCATCGAGCAGGTGGCGAACGGCAACCTCAAGCAGCGGGTGGCCAGCCAGAATGTGGATGAACTCAGTCGCATGAGAACCTCCTTCAATCGCATGACGGAAGAGCTGGACCGGATCCACTCCGGGCTGCAAGATGAACGGGACAAACTGACCACCATCATTGTGGCCGCCCAGGAGGGGATTGTGGTCACCGACCGGCAAGGCGAGGTGGTGCTGATCAACCCGGCGGCGGAACGCCTGCTGCAAAAGAGTGCCGCCCAAATCATGCACGAGGGGTTTTTGAATCTGCTGGACGACCCGGAATATTTGCGCGCCTATCTGGACCAATCCGGGGTGGACATGCCCTCCACCGTGCTCTACCAGAATCGGGTGTTGAGCGTCTATGCCAGCACCATCCATACCCCCGATGACATCCTGGTCGGTTCGGCGGCACTTTTCCGGGATATTACCGAAGAAAAACAACTGGAAAAGCAGTTAAGAACCCTTTCCAACACCGATGCCTTGACCGGCTTGCACAACCGACGCCGTCTGGACGAAATCATCAACGATGAATTCAGTCGGGCCAAACGCTATCAGCAGGATATGGCCGTGCTGATGCTGGATGTGGACCATTTCAAGCGGTTCAACGACGAGCATGGCCACGATCAAGGCGACCGGGTGTTGCAAGCGGTGGCCGATGTGATACAAAGCTCCTGTCGGGATGTGGACTTTCCCTGTCGCTATGGCGGCGAAGAGTTTTGCCTCATTCTGCCCAGCACCTCCCTGGAGGGTGCCAAACGGATGGCGGAACGGCTGCGCTCCGGGGTGGAACAGATGGCGGTGAACGGGTTGCAGGTGACCATCAGCGTGGGCGTGGCCATCTATCCCCTGGTTGGTCCCGATCCAGAGGCGTTACAAAAGGCCGCCGATGCGGCGTTGTATCTCGCCAAACGAACCGGTCGCAACCGGTATTGTGTGGCCGAACCGGAAGCCGAACCGGAAGCCGAACCGGCGGCCGAACCGGTGGCCGAAGCAGAACCGCCGTTGTCATATACTGCGCACGGTCACAGTTGACGAGTATCGTCATTCCCGCGCAGGCGGGAATCCAGGAGGTCCAACAAGCCAAATGGATTCCCGCTTTCGCGGGAATGACGAAAGCAGGATGTGTCGCTTATGACCGCGTGCAGTATAACGCCCCTTTTTCCTGGTCAAAGAGGTCATTGCCCAATGCCCGTTGCCGTTTCTGGTCTCGATCATCCTGGCGGCCGTTTCTGGGGCGGCGAGCAGGGCCCGTTTTTTCTGGTGGCCCTGTTGTTGGCCATTTTTTCCCAGGTTGCCAGATGAATCTCCCTCCGCTCCTGGTACCGCAACGGTTGTTGAATCGTATTCTGCTGCTCTTTCAGGGCGTCATCCTGGTCTTCATCCTGCTGCTCTTCTGGGTAGGTGGCGAACCCAGACTGTTGCCCGACACAACCACCTTGTGGACCCTCATCGGCCTGATCAGCGGTGGGTTGACCCTGCTGGTGTGGCTGGTGTTGCGGGCCCTGTTGCACCCCGTGCAACAGTTGGCCGTCACCTTGCGCACCTGGCACACCAACCGGACGACCCACACCTGGTTGCAACCGGAACCCGGCACCAGTCAGGAAATTCTCTGGATCCATGACGCGATCCACACGCTGCTCCAGGACAAAGAGCAGGAAAGTCTCCTGCTGGAGGAGCGGGTTGCCCAACGCACCCACGACTTGAACCAGGCCAAGGAGGAGGCCGAGGCCGCCAACCGGGCCAAGAGCGAATTTTTGGCCAACATGAGCCATGAAATCCGCACCCCGATGAATGCCATCATCGGCCTGACGGACCTGGCCCTCCACATGCGGCCTTCCCCCAAACTGGAGGGACATCTCTCCAAGGTATTGCATGCCTCACGGGCATTGTTGCGCATTCTCAACGATATTCTGGATTTTTCCAAGATAGAGGCGGGCAAGCTGGCCCTGGATCCGGTGCCTTTCAGTCTGCACGCCCTGTTTGACAATCTGGGCGATCTCTTTCGGCAACCGGCAGCCGATAAAGGGGTGGAACTGAATCTGTCCATTGTGGCCACGGTGCCCACCTGTCTGGTCGGTGACGATGCCCGCATTGAGCAAATTCTGGTCAACCTGATCAGCAATGCCATCAAGTTTACGGAAAATGGCGAGATTGATGTCCGTGCCGTGGCCATGGACAAGACACAGGATCAATTGCGCCTGGTCTGTTCGGTACGCGATACCGGCATTGGCCTCTCCCAGGAGCAAATGACGGGTCTGTTTGAACCGTTTGTCCAGGCCGACAGTTCCACCACCCGCAAGCATGGCGGTACCGGACTGGGACTGAGCATTTGCAAGCGGCTGGTGGAGATGATGGGGGGCCGGATTGAGGCAGAAAGCACCCTGGGACGGGGCAGCATCTTTTTTTTCTCGGTGGTGATGGGCATTCAGGAAGCCGCCCCCCTCCCCGAGTTGACACCGCCCAAGGAGTTGCAGGCACTGCGCATTCTGGTGGTCGATGACAATGAAACCGCCCGACTCATCCTGTGGGAATATTTGCGTGGCTTTCAAATCCGCCCCACTGTGGTGGAATCCGGTCGGCAGGCCCTGGCCGAGGTGCAGGCCGCCTGCGCGAAGGGGATACCGTTCGATCTGCTGTTTGTGGATCATCGGATGCCGGAAATGAATGGTCTCGAAACCGTGCAACACATTGTCCATCTGTTATCGGCGGACGATGCGTCCTCCACTGTCCGCCCGCTCTCCCCGCCCCAGCCTCTGCCCAAGATGATCATGTTGACCGCCTTTCACAGCGACGATCTCAAAAAACAGGCGGGCGTGGCGGGCGTGGACAGATTATTGCAAAAACCCATTGGCAGTTCCGAACTGTTCAACGCCATCATGGAAGTTTTTGGCCGCCATGATGCCAAAATACACCGCCACAAGCGCGAAGAGCTGACCGATATTGCGGACACCATGCAGCGCATCGGGGGTTCCCGGGTGCTGCTGGTCGAAGACAACAGCATCAACCGCGAGGTGGCACGGGGTATCCTGGAACAGATCGGCATTCAGGTGGAAGAGGCCCACAATGGCCAGGAAGCGATCTGGATGGTCGGCAAGACCCAGTATGATGCGATCTTGATGGATATTCAGATGCCGATCATGGATGGCATTACTGCCACCCAACTGATTCGGCAAGATCGGCGTTGTCAAACATTGCCCATTATTGCCATGACGGCCCATGCGTTGGATGGGGATCGGGAGAAGAGCCTGGCGTCTGGCATGAATGCGCATATTACCAAACCGATTGACAATGATGCGTTGTATGCCGCCCTGCTGCACTGGATCAAACCCAGAGAGCGGCCCCCGACCCCTTGGGTGATCCCCCTGTCCTCATCGACCGTGGCGGAAGAGATGCCCGACCTGCCCGACACCCTGCCGGGCATTGACCTGGTTGCCGCCCTGCGGCGATTGCATGGCAATCGACGGGTATTGTTGTCCCTGCTGTGGGAGTTTCACCGGGATTTTGCTTCCACTGCCGGACAGCTTTTCATGGCTTTGGGCAACAACAAGCGACGGGATGATCAAAAACAGGCCGAACGGCTGGTCCATACCGTGAAGGGTATTGCGGGCAACCTGGCCGCCATGGAACTGTTTGCGGCGGCCAAACAGTTGGAAGAGGTGATCCGCAATGAACAACGCGAGGCGTGGTCCCCGTTGCTGCGGGCATTTTCCCTGGCTCTGCAACGGGTATTGACCTCGATTGAAACCTTGCCGCCGCCGCCGCATGGGGTGGGCACGGAACGGCAAGAGCGGCCGCCACGGCTGCCACTGGATAAAGAGCAGGTTGCCCCCATCCTGCAACAATTGGCGGGCTATCTGGTGGCCCAGGATGCCCAGGCCCAGGAGACGTTCGAGCAACTCAGTCGGCTTTTGCTGGATGTCTCGTTGTCCATCGACGAACAGTTGGGACAGTTGGGGGCACACCTGGATCAATATCATTTCCGGGAGGCACACGACGCCCTGGCGGTGTTGGCGGAGATATTGGAAATAGCGAACGTGCCGCATCCCGCCTGAGCAGACGGAACGAGGGGGGAGACGCCGTGCAGTGTCAGTGCGGAAAAAAGGTCTTGAGAATCAGTGCCACGATACCAGCCACCGTCACCGCTGCACTCCACTTGAGGGGGGCCAGTTCGGCTGTCATACGCAATTCGATGCGCAGTTCCAGTTCCTTCAAGTCCTGCTTGGTCGCCAACCGGTCATCGACCAGTTCCGCGATGATGCGCGTTTGCACTTCCGCCTGCTGCTCGGTAAACCCGGCTTCCCGCAGCCGTCTCATGCTGGAAAGCGTATCAAAGGCGATGGAATGGGACATGGCAGACTCTCCTGGATAAACTCCGACTGGTGTCAGTTTATCACGATCCCCCTCGAGAATCATCCTTAAAAACGCGCGGTGCCTGGAATATCGCGGTCACTCCTCTGGCGCACGATCCCGGAACCGGTATCCCATGCTGCGCCCGGTCTCAACGACCTCTTCGACCGGGTGTTCCCGGAACCGATAGCCAATATTGCGGACAGTCTCAATCGCCTCACCGACACTGCCCAGTTTTTCCCGCAGCCGTTTGACGTGGACATCCACCGTGCGCGTCTGAATGGTGGTGTTGTGTACATTCCACACCTTGGTCAACAAGGTGTCGCGGGATTGCACCCATCCCTTGTTGGTCAAGAGCAGATCCAGCAGTTTGAACTCCATGGCGGTCAGGGAAAGCTCTTGTCCCGCCACCCAAACCCGATGTTTTTTGCGATCCATCTTGAGGGTGCCAAACTCGACCAACGAATCATCTGCCAGTTGGGCCGATGCGCCACTGCGGCGCAAAATGGCCCGCACACGCAACAGCAGTTCCCGCACATTAAACGGTTTGACCACATAATCGTCCGCACCCAACTCAAAGCCGACCACCCGGTCGGCCCCTTCGCCTTTGGCACTGAGAAACAGGATGGGGGTGGCACGGGTCCGGGCGTGGGTGCGCAGACGGTGACAGACTTCTATGCCAGACATGCCGGGCAACATGATGTCCAGTATGACCAGGTCCGGCGGGCCCTGCTGAATGGCCCAATCCAGCCCCTCCTCGCCACTGGGAAACGGATAAACCTGATATCCCTCATTTTTCAGGTTATATTCCAGGGTCATCAACAGATCTTCCTCGTCCTCAATGATTAAAATATCGGCCATTTCGGGTCGTTATCCCTGCGCTGCAACGGAAAAGTGAGCAATCCCAGTGTCTGACGGGGTGGCCTTGATCATCGTTTCGTCCATGCCGAACTCTGGATTCCCGCTTGCGCGGGAATGACGAGCGAATTTCGTGTCATACCCATTCCCGTCATGCCCGCGAAGGCGGGCATCCAGGAGGGTTCGTGAAGGCCGACACGGCATTCTCCCTCATTCAGAGGCCAAACAGCAAGTCAAGCCGAAGGCAGGATCATTTTTTGGCTGGTATTCGCTTCAGGCAGGCGGATGGGACAAGGTGACCCAGAAGAGGGAGCCCTGGGGTTCGACGGCCTCCATGCCGACTGTTTCCCCCATCTTTTCGGCCAGATGTTTGACAATGGCAAGCCCCAGTCCCGTGCCGCCCATCTTGCGGGAACGACCGGAATCCACCCGATAAAATCGCTCGAACAGACGATCCCGGTGCGGGGGTGCGATACCCGGTCCATTGTCCACCACTTCCAGACGCAACCGCCCCTGGTAGGTGCGGGTGCGCACGATAATCTGGGATTGATTGGGAATATATTTGACCGCATTGTCGAGCAGATTGGTCAGGATGCGCCGCAACGCCTCGGCATCGGCCTGGATGGGTGCATCCGACGCGACCGCCACCTGCACGACAATCTGTTTACGATTGGCCTCCACCCGCACCAGTTCCACCACCTCCTGCACGATGGGCAACAAGAGGAGAGGGTGCCGTTCCATAAAAAATTGATCCGCCTCCAGGCGGGAGAGATCCAGCAGGTCCGAAATAATGCGGCCCAGACGACTGGCATTGCGTTCCATGGCATCGATCAACACCCGACTGTAGCGTTGATCGTTCAGGGCACCATCGAGCAGGGTTTGCGCATTGGCCTGGATGACGCTGACCGGTGTGCGCAATTCATGGGAGACATTGGCGACAAAGTCGCGCCGGATCAGATCCAGACGGCGTTTTTCCGTCACATCCCGCAGCACGATGACATGACCCGTCTGTTCATACAAAGGGGTCACCACCCCCAGCACCCGGCGGGTCGTGGGTCCGTCCAGGTCAAACTCGGCACTGAATGGTTGCATCGGCAGGGGATCCCGATCCAGTCCCAGTCCGGCCACGGCCTGAGGGGGCAAACAAGCGGTCACGGTCTGCCCGATGGCGGCTTGTGGCAAGTACAGGAGTTCCAACACCGAGCGATTCATCAGGGTGATGCACCGCTCGCCATCCAGGGCAATCAACCCCTCACTCATGCTTTGCAACACGGTGTCCATCTGCACGCGCTGTTCGGACAACTGGACCAGGGTCTCACTCTTTTCTTTCGCCAGGAGATTCAGAAAACCCGCCAGGCCCGCCAGGGCATCGTTGGCATTGACCTCAATGCGGGGTGCGTGAATCGATTGGGCCATATTGCGGGCACCGGCAATGAGATGTCGCTGGCTGCGGGTGGCCCAGTGGGCGACAAAACCACTCAGGGAGACGGAGGTCATGATGGCGATGAGACCCGCCACCACAATCGCCAGGCGCAAGTGACCTTTGGCGGAGTGCAAACCTTCCATGACCATGGCCACCCGCACCACGCCACTCAACCCCTGGGGGTGATGAAACGGCACCGCCACATACAGCATGTATTGGGACAGGGTGGCGGAATAATGTTTGCCCTGGCCAAATCCATCGCGCAGGGCGGCCAAAAATTCCGGCCTTTGCGCATGATTTTCCATGGCACGGAGATCCTTGCCCTCCCGTTGCGAATCCCCCAACACCTGCCCATCCGCCGCAATCAGGGTGACGCGCAAATCGGGATCCTGGCCGATGCGGTGGGCCAATATGTCCAGATCCTCCATGGTCAACGCCTTTTCCCGCGTTTCAACCAGGACGCGCCCCACGTTCGCATGACGACGCAGTTCCGCCACCAGTTGCGACTCCAACCAGTCTTCCAGAGCATATTCCAGATAAATGTCTGCCGTCAGAATGGCAACAAAGGCTAACAGAAGGAAGGAAAAGATATATTTACCACGGAGATCGAGGGTCATACGCGCCTTGCCAGAGAATCGTTGTCTTTACTCTCAGTGGGTCTACTGGGACAATGGAGCGTGTTGGATCCCTTCCTGGGGAGGCGGGTAAACCGCCTCCCCAGACCCCTCCACCTTTTTTTTTGATCATTATAAGGGGGGGCCGGGGAGGGATTATCCCCCCCCGGTGGGATCCACTTCAGGAAATTTTGACCACAATGTCGTGCAAAAAGTTGCCTGCGCGGGACAGATCAATGGCAGAGTCCACCAGATGCCGGTAAATCTCCCGCCGTTTGAAAATATCCAGGACACAGTCCAGTGCCTCCACCTTGGCATCCGGGGAATCGGCCTTGATCTTGTCCATGACATTCTTGGTGTCGAACAGGTCGGCCAGGGCCCGACGGAAACATTTGTCCAGCTTGTGCTTGGCCTGCACGGCCACGCTGGCATCATTTTCGGCCAATGCGGTCTCTTTGGTGCCCAGTTTTTTGTAACCGCGACACAAGGCCTCATTGGATTCCCGCAGCAGAATGGCCATTTCGGTGGTGAAGGCGTTGGATGGAATGTTCAACGTCTGCATCTCATCGACGATGGTCGCGGCGTAGGTCATGGTCACCCCCACCGAGGTGATGGCCCGTTGCAGATCTTCCCGATCCAGCGGGGTGGCGAAGGCGTCGGCCAACACTTCCAGGTTGCGATCCCGGATGGCATCTTCCTCCATTTCCAACCGGATCACCCGGTCAGCGGCGGCCTTGCTGCCTGTTTGCATAAATTCCACCAAGGCATCCGAGACCTGCGAGAGCAAGTCGCACTGCTCAATGATCATGCCATAAAAGTTGGGCATCCGGGGGAAAACGGAATTGGCCACGCTGCTGATGAATGAATTGCTACCGCCCATGATTGACTTCTCCTTTTGTAGTACCGGCATCGCAAATCTGCGACCGTGTTGTTAACAAGATTGTTTTAAGTGGCACGTCAACTGGTCTAGCTGATGCCGAGCACATAGTGGACAAACAGGTACGACACCCCGCCCACGACGCCAGAACCGGGGATGGTGATCAACCAGGTGCTGACAATTTCCGACGCCTTGCTCCAACGCACCTCTTTGGGCAACTCCGAGGTACCCACGCCCATGATGGTCGAGCTGACCACGTGGGTGGTGGAAACGGGCATACCGAATTGGGAGGCCCCCATGATGAGAGAGGCGGAGGCCAACTGGGAATCCATGGCGTGCAACGGGCGCACCTTGTAGATACCAAAACCCACCGTCCGCACGATACGCCAACCCCCGGAGAGAATGCCCAAGGTGATGACAATCGAGCAGGCCAGCATCACCCAGAACGGCACTTCAAATTTGGGGATGAACCCGCCCAGCACCAGAATCAGCGTAACCACCCCCATGCTCTTCTGGGCATCGTTGGAACCGTGGGAAAAGGCCAAGGCGGCGGTCGTGACAAATTGCGCCCGTTTCAGGACAACGTTGACCGTCGGCTTGGCGGAGGCCAGCAAAAAACGCATGAGACGATGCAGCAAAAACCCGACCCAGAAGCCCGCAAGGGGAGAGATGATCAAGGCGGCGATCACCTTGGTCACCCCGGCCAGTTTGTGCTGCATGACCAGAATTTCCATACCCCAGACCACATGGTCAGCCCCGGCGGCGAAAAGAACCGCACCGATCAGGCCACCCACCAGGGCATGGGAGGAGGAGGAAGGAATACCGAGCCACCAGGTGATCAGGTTCCAGAAGATGGAGCCGATCATGCCGCAAAAGATGACGGTCATCGAAACCGTCGCGGCCAAATCTTTGATGTTGACCACCCCGCCGATGGTGTTGGCAACTGCGGTACCGCCAAAGATGGGCCCCATGAACTCAAAGATGGCCACCACAATGACCGATTGGACGGGGGTCATGGCCCGCGATGCGACCACGGTGCCGATAATGTTGGAGGCATCGTGAAAGCCGTTGGTGTAGTCGAAGATCAAGATGATCACCACCGTGGCAATGGCTAAGTTGGTTATAATATCGCTACCCATGTTTCACCCTTTGGTTTCCCTGTCCTGTTTGAATGTTAAATGCCGGTAACAACCGAGCCCCTGCCCTTCTCTGTCCGTGACGACCACAACTCAAACCGTCATTGCTCAAAAAGCTGTCGAGAGGATACCTGCTATTGTCACGAAATGGAAACTAAATTACATGAAAATCATGAACAAGCAGTTACAGTTCTGTAAATTCTTCGTTACCTGTTCGTAACACAGTCGTTACAATTGGGCGGGGAATGCGGGGAACAGTCGGGCGGGTTGGCCGACTGGTTTTGGTACGCGAAACAGACAGTCTCTGCGGTTAATGGTGCGTGCCAACAGGCGGCCTTGATCATCGTTTCATGCAGTCAGCGGACTTTGGATGCCCGCTTGCGCGGGCATGACCTGCGCATTTCGGGTCATTCCCATTCCCGTCCTGCCCGCGAAGGCGGGCATCCAGGAGGGTTCGTGGCTGAAACGATGATCAAGGCTCACCAGGGAGATGATCCCCCTGGACCCACAGAACTATACTGCGCACGGTCACAATTGACACGTATCGTCATTCCCGCGCAGGCGGGAATCCAGGAGGTCCAACAAGCCCAATGGATTCCCGCCTGCGCGGGAATGACGGAACAGGAAATGCCACTTATGACCGCGTGCAGTATATATATTCCAAAATGGGTTTGGTTTAAAACACCCAGCCCACCTGCACCAGAAACTTGTCGCGGGGGAACGGCTCGCTCACCGGGACGGCATCCTCCAGACGATGCGCCAGATAGGTGCGCAATACGGCACCACTGTAATTGGCCGTCAAACCGATACCCACATCGCTGATATGCCGGTCAACATCGGTCGGCAACGGCTTGGCGGCCTTGGCATTACCCCAGTCGGTAAATACCAGCCAGTTGCTTCGCAAAGCGTCCAGGGCAGGCAAAGGCCGGGACAGTTCCAGCCGCGCCAAGGTGGCATCGCTGCCGATCAACTCTCCCGACGGGTAGGCCATGACACCGCTGGAACCGGAAACCGCCATGCGTTCGCTGCTGTCCAGATTTTTGTTGCCAAGCGTATGCTGTACCTTCAGGGAGGCCGTCAGCGTAAAATCTGCCGGCAACAGACTGACACGACTCAGATTGGCGACCAGTTTGTTGTATCCCCCCCGGGTCTGCGCCCCGGCGGCATCCAAAGCCCGCGCCGCCGGATCGTCAATGCTCAGAGAGCCATAGGTCAGGTTGAGACCGGCCTGGGTTTTTCCGAACGAACCCAGCAACATGGCCTCGTCCCGCAGCAGGATCCCACCGGTGATCGCAGCGGAGGTCTTGGGAGTGGTGGTATGGGTCAACTGAATTTTGTCTTCCATATCCTTGTAGGCCACATTCAGGTTGGTCTCAATACTCTGCGCCATCGTGCGCCGGAGCGGATAGGTCAAGGTGGCATCCACCCCTTTGGCCGTTCCGGTGGCATCCAGACTGGAATAGGTGTTGCCCAGTTGATAGTGCGTCTGGCTGTAGGCCACTTCGCCGCGCAAACCATTGGCCGCCAGCGGCAGCGCGTACCCCAGACGACCATTGACCTGCCCCCAGGCATCGCTCCCCATGCCACTCAGCGAGAGTCGATCGCCGTGCCCGGTCACCGAGTTGGCGTCTGCACCAAAACTCATACGGTTTTTCCCGGTATAAACCGACCCATAATTGTCGAGCATGAGATAACCCGTATAGGGCGCAGTCGCCTTTGTTTCGACCGCAAAATCGGAGGTGCCGACAACCGCACCCGGCAGCACGTCCGCACGGGTCACCTGTACACCGGGCGTATCGTTGACGACGAGCATGGCCCGCTCGAGGGTATCCAGCGACACAATATTGGCCTCTTTCACATCATCCAACATGCCCTGCACAATGGTGTCGTGGACCAGCGAAGCGTTCTTCAGACGAAACTGGCCATAGTTGCCCTCCACAACCCGAATCTTGATGGTGCCATCGCTGACCTCCTGGGCCGGAATATAGGCACGGGCCACAAAATAGCCGTTGGCCCGATAGTGTTTGGTGATGCGCACGGCCAGGGCATCCAATTCAGGCAATGACAACGACTGACCGGTACCATCCGCCACCAAGGCCAGCAGCGTGTCGCTGTCGATGACCCGGTTGCCGACAATCTCCAACTGCTTCACCGCCACCTTGGGGCCGGTCGGCAAGGCCGTCATCGGGGCTTCAATCTGCACCCCGCCAACCGCTGGCAAGGCAGGAGCCGGTTTGACCGGCACCTCGGGGGGCTGGGTCTGCCGCAAGGCATCACCAATGTTGGGCGCAGTGGCGGGCGCAGCCGCCTGCGCGACAGAAGCGATACACGCCAAGGAGAGGACCAGGGCCGCCGGGATATATTTAAAAGTCATATCAGTCACTTTATGATACATTGGATGGTTAGTTGGCTTTGACGACAAACAGTTGCTGCTCGACCCCGGCCGGGAGCTTGACCCCGCCATTGACGATGTCGGCCAGAGAGTTGCGGCTGACGGGCACCCGCACATCCGATGCGCTATCTCCCGCCTGCACCGTCGAGGTTCCGCCAGAGATATTGCCCGCCGTCGTCACAGGCTGCATCATGCTGTGCGCTTCGGAGAGACTCACCACCTGGGTCGGCTCATTCGCGCCGGGCGATGAGACGATGGACAACGACGTGTTGCCGCCGAAAGTGGCACTGATTTGCGGCAAGGAATTGACCACATTCGCGATACTCTTTACCGATCCGGTAGACTGGGTCGGTGTGGCAACGGGCGGCGGCACCGGCACGACCGTGTTCGCCACGACACTCTCCGGCATTGTGACCACCACGCTGCCACTGACTGTCCCATTGGTCAGGGTATAATTGGAATTGTTCAGGCTCAGACCCTTCAGGCTGCTCAGTACCTCGGTGCCTGCCGCACTACCCGTCAGTACACCCATGCCGCTCAGCGTCACGCTGTCCGCACCGATCAGGTTGGTCACCCGCAGCAGGTTGGCGGCCGCAGCCGTGGTGCCGTCATACACCCGGTTGGCATTCGCGATGGTCGCCACGGATACCGGCCGGGGGGTCACGGTCACACTGCCGCTACGTGTCGCGCCGTTCAATGTATAATTGGTGTTGCTCAAGCTCAGCCCCGCCAGACTGCTCAAAGTCTCAGATCCCGCCGCACTGCCCGCCAGGATGCCTTGACCGCTCAGCGTCACGCTGTCTTCGTTGACCGCGTTGGTCACCCGCAGCAGGTTTGCCGCCACACTCGTGGTGCCGTCATAGACGCGGGTGGCACTCGGGATGGTCGCTACCGAGACCACCAGAGGGTTCACGGTCAGACTGCCGTTGGCATAGGTGATGCTGTAGTTGCTTGCGTTGAAAGTTTCGCCGGTTGCGGCACTGGGCACGATGGCATAGGGACCACCCAGTACGCTGGCTGTGGCCACTTTACCGGTACTGGTTTCGGTGACAGTGTCGATGGCGTCGCTGTTTTTCAGACCGACCGACGTGAAACCTGTCAGCGTCGCTGTCTGCCCGTAGGTCTTGCTGGTGCTGTTGGCGGTCACTGTCAAGGGAGCCTGACTGACAGACCAATTGACCGAATTATTAGCCAGCGTATACGCACTGTTCCCCAGCGTGAGACCACTGTAGGTCAGGCTATAGGTGCCGACATTGGATGTAGCAGTGGGTACACCGGATGTGCCACTCCAAGACACCGTTCCCGTTGGACTGGCATCGGTGACCACCGTGCCGGAGCCATAGGTAGGTGAGGTGTCGTAGACATAGGCGAAGCTCGGCGTGCTGCCATAGACGCTGGTGCCGGTAACAAAGTCAAGATAGACCGGCGTGGCGGACACGCAAGAGGCTGACCAGGCCAAACAAGGATAGCCATTGTTTGACGAAGGACCGATCTTCCAGACAGGTGTCGTAAAATTCCAGTTCGGGTTGACAGTACCCTCTGCTGGATTGTTTGCTGCCGTTGCACCGACAAAGTTTGCCTGCACCTTCATGTCAGCCGTGCTCATACCCCAAACGGTGCCAGCCACATCCGGTGAACCATTAATACCAGCCATCGCTGGATTAACGGTTTTATCATAAAAACTGTTGCTGATGGGACCATCATTGCCGCCGACCAGCCCGCCAACAGCGATGTTGGAGCCGACAGAAGCACTGATGCTGCCACTCACTGCGCCCGTTGCATAAGTGTTGCTGATGGTACCAGCATTGATGCCGACCAGCCCGCCAGCATAGAGACCATCGGAAGACCCCCCGCTGATGCTGCCGCTCACGTTGCCCATTGCATAACTGTTGCTGATGGTGCCATTGTTGGTACCAACCAGCCCACCAACAGAGCTAATACCCCAGGGAGGCTGGTTGAGCATGCTGTCGTGCACGTTGCCCACTGCATAACTGTTGCTGATGGTGCCGCCACTACTGATAGAGCCGACCAGCCCGCCAACGTAATAAACGCCGCTCACGCTGCCCGTTGCATAGCTGTTGCTGAGTGTGCCAAAAAGTTGGCCGACCAAGCCGCCAATGTAGGATGATGAGCCGGACACGCTGCCCGTTGCATAGCTGTTGCTGAGTGTGCCACCACCCGTTTGGCCGACCAGGCCGCCAGTGTTTTGGACGCCTGTCACGCTGCCCGTTGCATGGCTGTTGCTGATTGTGCCAGTACTGTAACCGATCAAGCCGCCAACGGCTGTGCCGCTGCCCGTCACGTTGCCCGTTGCATAGCTGTTGCTGATTGTACCACCAATATTTTGGCCGACCAATTCGCCAACTGACGATCCGCCGCCATTTATAGACCCTCCCAGCAACCCAACATTGCGTACCACGCCACTTGCGCCAACGAACCCAAATAAACCAACAAAATTTTCTGATGGCCGGTTAATCGTCAGACCTGTGATGGTGTGCCCAAGACCGTCAAAAATGCCGGTGAAATTGGTAGGGTTACTTCCAATCGGAGCAAAGCCTGCGTTACTGTTCCAGGTGCTGGTACCACTCGCATCAATGTTGCTACCAAGGACATAATTTCCAGCAAGACTGGTTGAAGCGGCCATCCCTTGCAAGGTCATTGTTCCCGGTGCTGTTGTTGCATCCCCCACAATGCCCAAGCTGTTGATGATGGTGTAGTTCTTCGTTATACCATCAGAACCCAGCTTGGTACTGAAGCTGCCGGTACTGGCAAGATTGACGGGTGCATTGACATTGCAGGTGCTGGTATTGCTTGCTGCGACAGCACCTTGCCCGTATAGCAACGCCAGGCCTGCTGTACCACTGCCAGTCATGGAAACGTTGATATTGATGTTGTTATAGGCACTCAGCGTTAGCGTATGTGCACTCCATGTGACTGGATTGGTCGCATCGTAAACATTAATGTTTCCACTGCCGCTGCTGCCGGTTGCACAAGTGGCACCGCTGCACGAAGCAGCACCCGCCGTGGTCGTGATGGTCACATTTCCGGCCCCCAGTGCTGTGCTCAGTGCCAGGCCGGTGATGTCGCCGCCGGATGCCGCAATGTTGAAATCATTCGGGTCAAGCAACCACGAACCCGTCAGCCCATGCGCCGCCGCCGTGCTCACCCGAGCGGTATCGGCAACTTTCACGTGGGCCGCCGAGGTCTCGACAAAGCCGCCATCGCCGCCGTTGGGGGCACTGGCATCCAGGGTGCCGTCCACATGCACGGTACCGGACTGCATGTCGCCCAGCAGATAAATTTTGCCCTCCCGGTTGGCAATGGTCTGGGCCCGGACCTCGCCGGTATTGTTCACGGCACTGGCCAGGACGCTATCGACCCCCTGGGCGGTGAGCACCACCTGCCCGCCGTCGGCATAAATGGCCTGTTTGTTCTCCACCAGCGCATTGAGCGTACCCTGATTGATCGTCACCCCCAGCAGCGAATTGCCATTAAAGTTGAGGCTGACCGAGTCTCCCGCCGCCAGAATCGCCGTCCCCAGACGCGCCGCAATCACGCCTTGATTCGAGACCTGATTGCCCAGCAGGGCGACATAGCCACCCTCCGCCGCGTTAAGAGTGCCCAGGTTGATCACACTCGCCGCATGGCCATTGGCGGTAAAGGTCGATTTGCCCGCCATGAAATCCGCATCAGAGATATCGAGCGTGGCGGCGACCAGACCACCGGTATTGACGCTGGCTCCCTTGCTGAAGAGCACACCGTTCGAGTTCAGCAAAAAAACCTGCCCGTTGGCATTCAGCGCACCATCAATCACCGATTGCTCGGTACCCACCACCCGGTTGAGAATGACCGCCGAGTTGTTGGGTTGCTGAAAATCGACCGTGGCACCACTGCCGATGGAAAAATTTTGCCAATTGACCGCAGCGCGCTGGGTGGACTCCTGCACCGTCATGGTGGTGCCAACCGTGCTGACGTGAACGGTGCCAGCGGTGACCTGATATCCCGAAGGCAAGGTGCCCGCCCCCACTGCCAAGGCGGTCGAGGTACCGGAAGCCAGCAAGATGGCCAGCGCAAGCACACCAATCTTTTCGGCCTTGTGGCCAGGTTGGCACGGACGCATTCGACTGTGATCCTCTGCGCCTTCGGCAGCCGCATCCAGAGCGTTCAACGCAGTGTTCCAGGCAAGTCGACAGGTACGATTCACGGTGTGATCCTTTCAAAAGTGTCAGCGGGCAGGGCCATCGACCAAAATACAACATTAACGTGTATTAATTGGCAAAACAGACGGGGAACCCTACTGCATTACACACCGGAGCGCAAGAGATTTTCTGTAATATTTTTATATGTTTAAGTTTGTCACTCTACGTTACAACCAGAGTTGCTTGAGTAACAATTAGGCTGTTTTTTTGGCAATACAGCAATTAAACGAATAACTGGAAAATATCGCAAGCGCAGTAAAACCGTTTCACATCGGGCAGGCCGCCCTGGATCATCCTGGCGGCCCTGGCGGGCATTTCAGACCAACCGACGGATCCCCAGCAGATAACTCACCGCCGCCCCACCCAGCGGTGGGACATACCACCAGGCCGACAACCCGCCCATGGCGAGCACGGATCCGCCCAGGAACAGGGTTCCCCCGATGATGGCCCAGGTCTGGCTGCGCAAGCCCTGGGCAACGGTCTTTTCCAACCCTTCCAGAACGCTGGGATGGATGCGCAGTTGAAACTTGTCCTGACTCCACCGCTCCAGACCACCCACCATCACATCCGGCAGCAGTACAGTGGCATCGGCCAGTTTTTTGAGACGGGCCTGGGTGTTGTGCAGTGTGCCCCTGGGCCCCAGATGCTCCGCCATCCATTCGCGGATCAATGGCCCGGAAACCTCCCAGACATTCAGATCCGGGTTGATCTCCCGCCCCACCCCCTCCACGACCAGCATGGTCTTTTGCAACAGCAGCAAATGGGGTTGCACGGCAATATCAAACTGCTCGGTCACCTTGAACAGTTGGGCCAGCAGCTTGCCGATGGAAATTTCCCGGAGCGGTTGCCCAAAAACCGGCTCGGTCAACATCTGGCACGCCTCCTCGAAGGCATCCAGATCGGTGTGGCGCGGGACATAACCGGCATCGATGTGCAACTGTGCCACCAGGCGATAATCGCGGGCCAGCAGCCCCTGTAAGATGCGGGCCAACAACAGCCGATCCTCTTGCGTGACCCGACCGATAATCCCGAAATCGAGCAGGGCAATGGTGCCATCGGCCAGGACAAACAGATTGCCCGGATGCTGGTCGGCATGAAAATAGCCGTCGCGCAGAACCTGCTTGAAAAAACTGATAATAATATTCCGGGAGATGGTGACCGGATCCAGGTGGGTATGGTGCAAACGGTGGGTCAATTCGTCGATGGGAATGCCTTCCATCCACTCCAGGGTCAAAACCCGCCGGGTGGAGAGGGGCCAGATGACGGCTGGAACCCGCATTTCCTGATCATTCTTGAAATTTTCCCGAAATTTCTGGGCGCGTGACGCCTCGATCTGAAAATTGATCTCATTGCGAATGGAGACCGCAAACTCGGCCACGACCTGCCTGGCCCGAAACCGCCGCCAATCCACCCGATAGGTATCCACCAGGTTGGCCAGCAGCGAGAGCAGATGAATGTCGAGTTCCACCAGGGCCGTAATATTGGGCCGCATCACCTTGACTGCCACCTCCCGTCCGGCCAAGGTGGTGGCGCGGTGTACCTGGGCGATGGAGGCCGAGGCCACCGGGTTGGGATCAAAGGCCCGGAAAAATTGTTCCACCGGCCCCCCCAACTCCCGCTGGATGATCTCCGCCACCCGCGCATAGGAAAAAGGCGGCACCTCATCCTGCAATTTTTTCATCTCCACCCCGAACGCCTCGGGCAAAATTTCGGTGTGGGTGGAGAGTGCCTGGCCAAATTTGATAAAGGTTGGTCCCAACTCTTCCATGGCCTTGCGCAGCCGCACCTGGGGTGACCGCCGCCGCGCCCGCCGCACGGACGGATGCAGACCCATCACCCAGGTCAGCAGACGAAACGACCAGGAAAACTCCGACAACGGCTCCACATTATAGCGGGCCAAAATTCTGCCAATCCCCACCAACCGCACAATCGAACGATAATGTCCCCGCATGGAAGGATCAGGCTTGCGCAGGGGGCGTGGCGGGGTCCAGCCCGGTCGGCGACGCGGTCGGCGACACCGCAGCGGCCTGGGCGACGGCACGCTTGCGTTCCACGCGCAGCACAGTACGCTCCAGACGGGCGGTCAGACCGACCAACTCATCCACCCCCTGTTGGAACGGATGCCAATGCTCCTGGCGCGGTATTTGGCGTCTGGTGAGCCACTCGTTCACCTCGGTCTCGGTCTGGTCCCACACCCGTTCCTTGGCACGCTGCACCTGGGCAACGGTGCGCAGGGTTGCCTTGGCCAGCGGGGTACCCAGGCAGGCGGTCAACTCTTTTTCCCAGTCAATTTCCACATTGGCCAGTATATTTTTGAAGTGCAAGCCGGTATCGGTCTCCCCGGACAATTTCAGTTCCCGGGTAAAAAAGAGCGAATCGGGATCCCGCGTGTTGAACAGCAGGGCCAGAAAGGCCTGACTGCTGCCCGCCATGGTGACATGGGGAACATGGTCGGAATAGGTGTGAATGCGCACCTCCCCCCCACTCTCCACCAGCATGAAAAAGGATTGCCCCAGATCTTCGACATCAAATTGAAAAATTTTGCCCGACAGCTCCGCCAGGCGATTTTGCAGGTCGGGATACCGTTTGAAAAACAGGTTGAGGGTGATACTCAAGGTCACAGCCGTCAGGGGCTGTGGCAGCCATTTGAGGGGGGAAAAAAGCCAGGTTTTCATGGATCAAACCTTTCTGCCAAGGTGTACGGCAGCAATGCCCGCACTGAGGTTATGATAACGGACGCCGAACAGGCCACACTCTTCCAGCAATTTGACCACCTGTTCCTGGGCGGGAAACCGCCGGATGGATTCCGCCAGATATTGGTAGGCTTCCCGGTCTTTGGCCACCCAGTGCCCCAATTCCGGCAACACCTTGAATGAATAGGTGTCGTAGAGCGACTCCAGGAAAGGAATGGCGATGTGGGAAAATTCCAGGCAGAGCAGTTGTCCACCCGGACGGAGCACCCGCACCATCTCCCGAAAGGCGGCGTCGATCTGGGTCACGTTGCGAATGCCAAAACCGATGGTCACGGCGTGAAAGGTGTTGTCCGGGAAGGGCAACTCCTCGGCATTGCCCTGCGCCCAGTGCAAGCCAAGCACACGCCCTTCATCCACCAGCCGTTGCCGCCCCTGTTCCAGCATGAGCGCGTTGATGTCGTAAATGGTGATCATGCCGCGCCCGTCCAGTTTGGCGTGCATCAACCGCGCCAGATCGCCGGTGCCGCCCGCCACATCCAGAATATGCTGCCCTGGTTTGAGCCGCAGACGACGGATGGCAAACTGTTTCCACAGGCGATGGATGCCCAGGGACATCAGATCGTTCATGAGGTCATAGTTGCCGGCAACCGAATCGAACACCCGTTGGACTTTGGCCACTTTTTCGGTAAAAGGCACTTCGCTGAAGCCAAAGTGGGTCGTGGTAGGATGGGTCATGCCAATCTCCCGCAAAGCACTACTGGGGCCAAGGGGGTCCGGGGGGAATGATCCCCCCCGGCGGGGTCCAGGGGCAGAGCCCCTGGTGAGACCGGGGGCAACAAGATGAATTCTAACGCCAGACGCGCCACGAGGAAAGCCTTCATGGCGAAGTTTAACACCGGACGCAGCGGTTTGCTCGTTTTTTGGCGAATCCTGCGCTATATTGTCTCATCCCTGCCTTGCCCAACCCGGATTGGGAGCACCACCATGCGGCTGACGCCTTTTCAGATTGAAACCTTCAAACAAATCGCTGCCGAGGTGTTCGGTCCGCAGGCCCAGGTGTGGCTGTTCGGCTCGCGCACCGACGACAAGCGGCGCGGCGGGGATATTGATCTCTATATCACGGGATTCAGCCAAACCGGGCCAGAGGTACAGCAGGCCGCCAACCGCTTTTGGGTTCTGGCACAACTCAAGCTGGGTGAGCAGCGCATCGACGTGGTGATGGCCCCCACACCCGATCAACCCCGTCTCCTCATCCATCGCGTGGCGGAAGAAACAGGTATTTTATTATGAATGAGCAAGCAGTTATTGAATCCCGAGTACAAGCGGCCAGGGATGAATGTGCCAAACACCACAGGCGACTGCAAGCCGCCTGGGCAGAGGCCGTCGTTATGCCTGCCCTGCAAGGCAACTCCCCGGACGCATTGACCGAAGCGGAGGTGCGCATTCTGGATCAACTGGTCTTCCGTTTTGGCCGGTTGCAGGATGCCATGGGGACACGCCTGCTGCCCGCTTTGCTGCAATATGGCCTGGATTGGCAGGAGCGTGAATCCTTCCTGGACGCGCTCAATCGGGCGGAAAAACGGGAGATGATCCCCTCAACCGACCAATGGGTGGATCTGCGCAAACTGCGCAACCAGACGGCACATGAATACCCGGAACGACCGGACTGGGTCATGACCAACCTCAGAAACCTGGTGGCCAACACCCCCCAGTTGCTGGAGATCCATACCCATATGGTCGCCTGGATGGAAAAAAATATTCACTTATGACTGGAGACGCAGCAAATGACAACTTACGCATTCTGGAACAATAAAAGCGGCGTTGGAAAGAGCTATCTCACCTTCCAGGTGGCCAGTGAATACGCCAAAACACACTCGAACCAGCCTGTATTGGTTATTGACCTCTGTCCACAGGCCAATGCTTCCAGTATGTTGCTGGGTGGCATGGGACCGGGCGACCAAAACCTGGACCAATTATGCAACCAGGCACCCAGAAAAACCATCTCTGGATATATGGAGAGCCGCATTTTAAGCCCATATATCAATCCGGCAACCGGAGGCACCTTTCTGATCCAGGCATCCCAGTACAACAAAAATATTCCAGAAAATTTATTTCTCCTCCCTGGTGACGAACAACTCGAAATGCAGTCGTCGCGTGTTCTGAACGCAGCGGCTCCCGGCCCAACAGACGCCTGGAGAATGGTTCATATCTGGATCAGCGATCTGATTGAAGATGTCAAGAAGGTTTGGAACCAAAAGAATATCACTGTCTTTATTGATTGCAATCCCAGCTTTTCAATCTATACAGAACTGGCCCTTTCTGCCTCGGATGGTCTGATCATTCCGTTTTCTGCGGATGGTTCGTCGAAACGGGCGGTACGCGCTGTTCTGGCACTCCTGTATGGAATAACCCGTGTGCCTGGTAATCAGCAATCGCCATTCTACCTGCATTCACAGCAGTCCCGCCTGCAAATTCCAAAAATTTATTTCTATGTTGGCAACAGACTGACGCAATTCAAGCAGTCTGCCCAGGCATTCAGAACCGTTGTCAGAGAGATTGGCAACGAAATCTGGTCTGTCTGGCAGAATAACCCGAATGTGTTCTTTGTCCATCCCCCTGGACAAGGAAGCCCGGCGACCCGATCTGCTTTCAATCACATGTTCCAATTTGAAATCAATGATGCCAATACGGCATCTGTCGTTTCCAGTTCCCTTGGCATCCCACTCACCACCCTGGCGGCTGGCAAACATGTGATTCCTGGTGCTGCCACCCCAAGCATCGTCAATCAGTCGCAATTGGACAAACTACAGCCGAACATACGCGATTTTGTGACATCCATCATGCCTTGAACAACTTTGATCTTTTTTTGAACAGATGTACGGTGATACCCCATGACCACGTCTCCCAAATCTTTCGTTGACCTGCGGGCCTTTATGGCCTTTCTGGAATCCTGCGGCCAGCTTGCCCGCGTGGCGGTGGAGGTGGACCCGCATTGGGAGATCACCGAAATCTGCCGCCGCCTGCTGGCCGCCGGGGGACCAGCAGTGCTGTTTGAACGGGTCAAGGGGAGCACCCTGCCGGTGCTGGCCAACCTGTTTGGCACCCAGGAACGGGTGGGGTTGGCCATTGGCCGCACCCTGCCGGAGCTGGCCGAACTGGGCACCCTGCTGTCCCAACTCAAACAACCGGAGCCTCCACGGGATCTACAGACAGCGGGCAGCCTGCTGGCCCGCCTGAGCCAAGTCCGCCATATGCCGACCCGCACCATGCGCCACCCCCCCTGTCAGGCCGTGGTCTGGCAGGGCGATCAGGTGGACTTGCGTCGCCTGCCTATTCAAACCTGCTGGCCCGGTGATGCCGCCCCCCTGGTGACCTGGCCCCTGGTCATCACCCAAGGCCCCCAAGGCGGACCGATCAATATTGGCATTTATCGGATGCAGGTCATCGGACGCAACCGTCTGATCATGCGCTGGCTCAAACATCGGGGCGGTGCCCAACATGCCCAGGCCTATCGGACCCGAATGCCGGTGGCGGTGGCCATCGGGTGCGATCCCGGCCTGCTCCTGGCCGCCGTCACCCCCGTGCCGGAAACCCTCTCCGAATATGCCTTTGCCGGTTTGTTGCGGGAAAAACGGGTGGAGACCGCCCCCGCCTTGACCGTCCCCTTGCCCGTCCCGGCCCACGCCGAAATGATCCTGGAAGGGTTCGTGGATCTGACCGACCTGGCCGCCGAAGGCCCTTTCGGCGACCATACCGGCTATTATAACGAAGTGGAATCGTTTCCGGTCTTTACCGTCCAGTGCATCACCCTGCGCCGCCAGCCCTTCTACCTGAGCACTTATACGGGCCGCCCCCCGGATGAACCGGCCCTCCTCGCTCTGGCCCTCAATCATCTCTTTGTGCCCCTGTTGCGCCAGCAATTTCCCGAAATCGAGCGGTTTCACCTGCCCATGGAGGCCTGTTCCTACCGGATGGCGGTGGTATCTCTGAAAAAAGGCTATCCCGGCCACGCCTTTCGGGTCATGGTGGGGGTCTGGGGCTTTCTCCGGCAATTCTTGTATACCAAGGTGATCATTGTCGTGGATGCCGGGGTGGACGTGACCTCCTGGGCGGCGGTCCTGGCGGCCATCAGCCAGCAGGTCCATGCAAGACGGGATGTGCAGATCATGACCAACACCCCCATCGATTATCTGGATTTTGCCTCCCCCCTGGCCGGTCTGGGAGGCAAAATGGGCATCGATGCCACCACCAAGATCGGCCCGGAACAACTGGCCGCCCCGCCCCTGGCCCCACTGGTGGCCGACCGGAGTTGGGTTGCGCCCCTGTGTGCGCAGGAGCCGTGCATTCGGGGCATATACCCCCTGCCCGGCGGGCGCATGGCCATCGCCCAGGTGGATGGAGCCGTCGCCGGGGCCGGACGGCTGGCCATCGCCCGCATCCAGGCGGTGGCACCCGTCGGGGCGGGGGCCGATCAGTTGTGGGTGGTGGATACCGATATTGATCCCGCCTCCCAGGCCGATCTGCTCTGGGCCATCGCCACCCGCGCCGATCCGGGCCGGGATATGGTGCTTGAGCGGGAGACGGGTCGTTTTGCGTTGGATGCCACCGTCAAGTCGGCCACCGGGCGCGTCTGGGGGCGGGTGTTGCGGATGGAGGGGGAGATGGTGGAACAGGTGACACGACGGTGGGCCGAGTATGGGTTGCCGGGTGCGGGAGAACCGGTGCCATAGATGCAAACTGCCTCCCCAGACCCGGATTATACACATCGCAACAAGTTGTTATCATTCATGGGGGTCCGGGGGAGATTATCTCCCCCGGTGGGGTCCAGGGGCAAC
>JADFYM010000059.1 GCA_015233035.1 Magnetococcales bacterium | reverse complement strand
CGCATCAGAGTCCCCGCCCGGACCAATTACCATGTTGCGAGGTCTGATAAAATTCGAGCTGCTCCTGGAAGGCTGGAAACTCGCATCCAAAAAGATGTGTGCATAGGGTAGGGTGGGGTCCAGGGGCGACGCCCCTGGCGGGGTTCGGGGCGGAGCCCCGCGTGGCACGCAATATCATAATCAGAACCTGCTCTCTACGCCATCAAGGAGAGTTCCCGTTTGGGCTTGGCAACACAGAGCAGCCCACTTCCCGGTTGTGGACTGAAATCCGGGGAGTAGGTGTAGGCCACTTCTCCCTGCTGAATGATTGTCTCACACGTGCCACATCCGCCTGATCGGCACCCGGAAGCCACTTCAATGCCGTTTTGCTCGGCAAATTCCAACAAAGAATCGGCCTTTTCATCCCAGGGCAGGGTTTTACCCGAGCGGACAAACGTGACGGTTATCATGCCACGACCCGCCGCCGAGGAGGCTGCCTGCTCCGGGCGGGTGGTGGACGAACGGCCTGGCCTGACCAGAGAGGCAGGACCGAATGATTCAAAGTGGATCCATGCTTCGGGTATGCCCTCGGCATCCAGGGCGGGAATGATGGATTCCATCATGTTGCGTGGGCCGCAGACATAAAACTGGTATAATGGCAAAGAGAGAGTCCGCCGTAACAGGGCAATATCCACATGTCCGGCCTGTTGGCAATCGCTATCCTGGATATCGCCTGGCAACGGTTTGCTGTAGCACACTTGCAGGTGAAAATGGGGGTATTGGCGCGCCAGGGCCTTCAGGTGAGCCAGGCTTACCTGTTCGGTGCTGTTGCGCACCCCATAAAAGAGCCATATTTCACGGGTTGGGCCTTGTGCAAGATGGGTGTTCAACATGCTCAACAGGGGGGTTATGCCGATGCCACCTGCAACGAAGACAACGGGAAATGCTCCTTTTTCCAAGCAAAACTGGCCACTGGGTGCCTTGACCTGGAGGATGTCTCCCTCCTGGATGGTATCATGGATATGGTGGGAGGCGAGACCGGGCGGGATGCCAACAGAACCCGCAGGGGCGGGCACCCGTTTGACGGAAATGCGATAATAATCCAGTCCAGGTTGGTCAGAGAGAGAATAGCAACGGGTGACGGCCTTGGGTTGCTGCGTGACCGGGTCGGTGATGCGAAAGGAAAAGGTGAGAAACTGGCCCGGCGCAAAGCTCGGTAAAGTTTGGCCGTCTGTGGGGACCAGATATAAAGAACAGACGCTTCGACTGCTGTCCTCGAATGTCTTGCGCTGCACCCGAAAGGTCCGCCACCCTTCCCATCCGTCTGTTTGGTCCATCGTATGACTCTCCTTGCCCAGAACCCCGCCAGGGGGATGATCCCCCTGGACCCGCAAAACTATACATACCTAAAGCGATTGAGGTTTAAACCAAGCCCACATCGGGATGCGTAGTTCTTCAAACGTCATTCCCGCGCAGGCGGGAATCCAGAGTGGTACCTGCGAGATCTGGATCCCCGCCTACGCGGGGATGACGGAAACTACGCATTCCGCAATATGTCCGGTTTAGCTCATTTTGATAAATTTATCTTTTTTCAGATTGCAGATCGGGCATTGATCCGGGGCCTGGCCCATTTCCACATGGCCACACACCGGGCACAGATAAAAATCCCCTTCCGGCAGATCCTGCTCCGCTGTTACGGCAACCATGGCCTTGCCGTACAGGTGGTGGTGGACCTTTTCCACTTCCATGGCACTGCGCATGGTTTGGATGGCCCGCTTGTTTCCTTCATGCTCGGCCATGCCCAGAAAGCCGGGATACATGACGGTAAATTCGTAGGCCTCGCCCTCTATGGCCGCGCGCAGATTTTCAAGGGTGCTGCCCACACCATCCATGGCCTTGAGATGGGCGAAGGCATGAATTGTTTCCGCCTCTGCGATGGCTCGAAACAATTTGGCTACCTGGGGAAACCCCTCTTTTTCTGCCTTGATGGCAAAAGCCAGATATTTCCGGTTTGCCTGGCTTTCGCCCGCAAACGCGCTCAGTAAATTTTCTTGAGTGGTCATGGTATCCTCGGTGGTGAAAGGGTCAATGGTGTGTTTCCAGGCCCGCAAGCATGATATTGTTCAGACAAAAAGTCAAATCAAAAGCAGTGCTGGCCAGCCAGGCAGAGTGTCTGCCTCCTACGGTTCGATGCTGAGTACGCGCCGGATTTCGTCGGTGTGGAAACCCAATGCCATGGGACGACGGACCTGGGGCAGAAGTACCACGTCGTACAGTTCTTCCACAATACCCTCCATGCGCAACCAATGGGGGGCATCGCCCGTCCGCAAGTCGATGACCTGTAGCCCACAACGCGGTTCTGTGTGACGCGAGCGGAGGAGATCGTCCAGGGGCAGTCCGCTGAAGGTTTTATTGTGGCGCGGTTTTGACAGTCCCACCACGGCAAAATGGCCGTGCAGACTCAGTCCACGCAGGTAGCCGGGGCAAAAACAGATCGGTTCAAACCGCCCGGCTTCCAGGTCAACATAGCCCAACTCGCCGGTTCCAGAGTTCAATAACCACAGTTTGCCGTCGTGCCAGCGCGGGGAATGGGGCATGGAGAGGCCACGCAGGATGATTTCGTCGCGCGCAATGTCAATCAGAATGCCGCCCTGGCGGCGATGTTCGCGCCAACCATCTGCCACATCGGCTTCACTGACGGCGGTGGCATAGGCAGCTCGTCCCTCTTTCATGGCCAAACCGTTGAGATGACACCGGTCTTCAGCCGCCAATTTGCTGAGAAAGGAGGGGTGCCACACGGATTTGAAACTGTGGGTCTCGCTCAGCGTGGCCAGACAACCAAACAGCGTGTTGATAAACAGCAGACGTCCGTCGGCATCCACGCCCATGTCGTGGATATCCAGATCGCCCGTGGTATAGCCTACCTGAGGCACATAGAGTCGATCAAAGCCATCCTGTTGTTGTCCGGGGGCAAAGACATTTTCAAAACGCCAAACCTGGTGCAAACTGCTCATGTACAAGCCGTTCGGGGTGGTACACAGGCCCATGCAGCGGTTGAAGGTGCGTTCGAAGATGGAGAGTTCCTGGTTGGGTTTAAGACCCAGCAAGAACAGCTTGCCCACTTGATAGGTAGTAAAGGCCATGGACAGCGATTGCTCGGCCATCCAGGAGAGCATTTGTCGGGAGGTGCTGATCTCCAGAGGGGGGGTAACGGGTGTGTTCTCTGTTTGTTCCATGACGGTTGTGTTTTCCATGTCTATAATAGAGGGTCGATCCGGGAAGGTTGGGTGGATTGGCCGGGCCGCACAGTCCATGACCAGTATGCCCAAGAACCACTCCCGCCTGGCGAAGGAGTTTACCACATTGCGCAGCCATATACGCCCTCTTTTTTTGCATTCGCGCCATGCGGGCGCGAAAAAAAGCTGCGTTTGGGCGGGGTCTGGGTAGGGAATGCCCATGATTGATACCCATTGCCATTTGGATCACCCTGTTTTCGATGCCGACCGTGCCGCCGTGCTGGCACGCAGTCGCCAGGCGGGGGTGGTGCAGTGGGTGGTGCCCGCCATTCGTCTGGACAACTTTACTGCTGTGGTGGCCTTGCGCAGCCCTGCGCTGCAGATTGCCTTGGGTTTGCACCCGTTGTTTATGGCGGATCACCCGGACGGTGCGGTGGCACAGTTGGCCCACTGGGTGGAACAGGTCCAACCACTGGCCATTGGTGAGATTGGTTTGGACGCCATGGCCCCGGTCGCCACTCACCCAGCCCAGAGGTTGCTGTTTGCGGCGCAAGTGGACCTGGCCCGTCAGGTCCATCTGCCGATTTTGTTGCATGTGCGCAAGACACACGATGCGATACTTGCCGTTTTGCGGCAGATGGCTTTTCCATATGGTGGCATTGTCCATGCGTTTAATGGTACGGTGCAACAGGCGCAGGGCTATCTGGGGCTGGGATTCCGGTTGGGTATGGGGGGCGTGGTGACCCGTGAACGGGCCGTGCGTATTCGCCAGGTCGCCAGCGTGGTGCCGGAAGAGGCCCTGGTATTGGAAAGCGACGCCCCTGACCTGCCACCTACCGGTCACCACGGGGAGCGCAACGAACCGTGTCATCTGCCCCTGGTGGTACACGCTCTGGCCGAGTTGCGCCAGGTTGCACCAGAACATATCCGGGCGATAACCCGTGCCAACACCCGCATGGTTTTGGGTTGGCCGGACAAGGAGGAATGAATCATGCCAGCAAACAAACCCGCCGAATGGTGTGCGCGCACCCGTATCCTGGTCGGCGACGCGGGCATTCTCCGCTTGCAACAGGCACATGTCTTTCTGGCCGGACTGGGTGGTGTGGGCAGTTTTGCCGCCGAAGCCCTGGGCCGGGCCGGTATTGGCCGCCTCACGTTGGTAGACAACGACGTGGTCGCTCCCTCCAATCTGAACCGGCAGTTGCCTGCCACCGGGGAGACCATGGGACAAAAGAAAGGGGCAATCATGGCCCGACGCCTGGCGGCCATCAACCCGGATTGCCAGTTGGAATGGATCGATCAGTTCCTGATGCCGAACACCATCCCCGCCATTTTGGATCGCACGGCACCAGACTGGGTGATTGATGCCATTGATTCATTGAACTGCAAGGTTGCCTTGATCGCCGAGGCCCGGATGCGGGGTCTTCCGGTGGCCAGCAGCATGGGGGCCGGGGGGCGTCTGGATCCCACCCGCCTGGTCGTCGGCGATGTGATGGATACCCACTCGTGTCCTCTGGCCCGAGAGGTGCGCATTCGACTGCGCCGACGGGCATGTGGACGCGGCGTCATGGCGGTCTGGTCTTCGGAGTTGCCCCGGCCACATGCGCCACCGGAACAGATGGAACAAGGCCGCAGTCGGGTGGTCAACGGCACCATCAGTTATCTGCCTGCCCTGTTTGGTACCACCCTGGCCGGTGTGGTCATTCGTGCGCTGTTGCAGGATTAATACTGCCAAGGGGGTCCGGGGGGGATTATCCCCCCCGGTGGGGTCCAGGGGAGATGTGTGTCATGGAAAGGGCAAAGCCCCCACGGCCAGGCCGCATGTCATCCGGCGGGGGCCGAATCCGGTGGCGGTGTACTGTACGCAATGGCTTGCAGGCCTGGGGTATCCAGGAGATAGATTTGCTTCCCAACGGCGAGCAACAATTTTTTCGTCTGAAAACGTGTCAATGTGCGACTGACCGTCTCGATGGATATACCTAAAAAATAGGCAATGTCCTGTCGCAACATGATCAGACGAAAGGAAGTGCCCACCAGTCCGTGCCGGGCATAACGTTCCGCCATGTTAAGCAAAAAGGCAGCCAGGCGTTCTTCTGCACTCTGGCGTGCGGACAATACGAACTGTTGTTGTTGTTGGGCGAGATGGTTGGTCAACGTTTGGATCAACTGCTCTTGAAAACGCTGATAACTGTCTCCCAGCAACTCCAATTGGTCCAGGGGCAGACAGCAGACACGACCGGGTTCCAGGACAATGGCGGTTGTTTGATAATGGGTGGCACGCAGAGATTCCATGCCCAGCAATTCCCCAGGAAGGTAAAAGCCCAGAATGCGTTCCGTCGATTGGGGGGTAAGGAGACAACTTTTGACCCCCCCCTCTTTGATGGCATATATCCCGCGAAAGGGCTCCCCTTCACGAAACAGAACCTCTCCCTTGAGAACTTTGCGTTCCCGGAGGAGAAAAATCCGGGCCAGTTCCAATGGCATTTCATTGAAAAGTTGCAGAAATCCACTGAATTCACACTGTGAACATGTGACTTCTGTCCGGTGTCCCACAGCGGAATCCGTCACATCGTCTTTTTTGACGGTACGGTCAGATGTATTGGTTCTTTTTTTGACGAATGGCATGGCACCACTCTGCCCCCTTTGCATTGGGTTGTGCAGGATCTTCTGGCGGCGACGGCAGCCACTGGCGAAGGATATTGACATAATACTGTTTACCATATTGTCTTGCAAGAGACCGTCCTGACCTGTAGACTGACCGCTTGCTCCTGGGTCGGTGGCCGCGCGCAAAGGCCAATCCTGTGTGTCGTCTTGAGGCGGTGGGTATGGATATGTTGTTGATTTTTCGACCAAAGGCACAGGTTGTGATCTTGTCATGAGTGGCTCAACCACCCAATTTTTGTTAAATTTGATGGGGCAATTGGACTATGTTGCCCTTTTTGTGCTGATGGCGGCGGAGAGTTCCTTTTTGCCGGTACCTTCTGAATTGGTCATGATTCCAGCGGGCTACCTGATCGCGCAAGGCAAGCTGGACCTGGGGTGGGTGTTATTGATCTCCAGCCTGGGCAGTGTGATTGGGTCACTGGGCAGTTATGCCCTGGCCTTTTGGTTGGGGCGACCGTTGTTGGTCCGTTTCGGAAAATATGCTCTGATTACCCCCGCCCATCTGGAACAAACGGAGCAATTCGTGCGTCGGCACGGTGAGGTATCCATTTTTACCGGGCGATTTGTGCCGGGTGTGCGCCATTTGATCTCCATGCCCGCTGGCTTGGCCCGGATGCGGTTGGCCTCTTTTATTCTCTATACCGGGATGGGGGCCACCCTGTGGAACGGGGTGTTGGTTTTGCTGGGTTACCTGCTCCATGATCAGCAGGAGTGGTTGGAACAACACTTTCCCTGGGTGGTGGCGGGTGCCGTGTTGTTTGCGGGTGCCGTGTTGGCGGTTTATGTGGCCAGACGACGCACCCAGCGTTAAACCGTCCCGCAGAGCCATCAATTCATTGGGAAGGGCTGTAAAAATACTGGACCTGAACGACACAAATCGGTTAGGATGGGGTCGGGTGTTTTCGTTTGCCGATTAGAGGGGATTCCTTTCTGGCACGCGCCTGTTCTGGTCGGGCATGGGCCGTTCCGGTCAGGAATGACTGTTTCTTAGTGGAGATTGACACAATGGCAAGCTCACTTCCTGGTAGTTCTTCTCTCCCTTCGCAGGGGAAACCGGCTGTTGCGGCCAAGAGCAAACCGACGCAGCAGGCGGAAGAAGCACCCGAAGAGGAACTTCCCTCTATTGAGGAAATCGAGGAACTGGAAGAGGAGTTGCTGGAGCAGAAGCGGGCCAAGACCCAGCAGGAACTCGAAGAAATCCGCAAGAGAAAAGAGGAAGACGAACTGCTGGGGAGAGTCAAGAAGGTCCAGAAGGTTGACCTTTCCCAGATCAAGCCAGCGGGCACCAAAGATCGGAAGGCCGGTGGATTGCCGGAGCACATTGCGGCCCTGCCCAAGGACCATCCCATTCGGAAACGGTGGGAGAAGGGCTATCGCCAGAGACCGGATGGTTCGTGGGTGAAATCGGCAGCTCCAGTGCAGGAAAAAGGCAACGCGGTCAAGGAATGGATCAAGTTTGTGTGCGTGTCGTTGGTGATTGTGCTGATCGCAGCGGGCGTCATGAAGGGGGTTGACTCGTATCGTGACTCTCTCCAGAAAAAGCGGGATGAGGCTGTCGATATCATCACGAAAAAGGGCTTTTCTCTGGATGACCAGGAAGTCAGAGCGACCTATATAGAAATTGTCACGACCTCCTGGTTGCCCAGATTGGAAAAACTGTTGGAAAATCTCAAAAAGATTCCCAGAAAAATTCTGGAGGCGTTTCCTGAAAATCCCGAGCAAGGCAGCTATGTGGATTATATCCGGCGGCATGGCAAGCCGTTTGATGAACGGGAGGCCATTGAGTGGCAAACGCGCAGTATGCGCAAGCCGGTGGATCAGCAGTAATGGATTGAACGGTCATTGATTTTTCCTGTTGACACGCACGATGGTGTTACTTAACATGCGGACGCTGTATTCCTTGAATCGTCCACAGTTGAGTGTGGCGGTACCCGGTCCTGGGACGAGACAATTATGGCGGAACAATCCACAGCAAAACCCGACGAAGAACGATCCAAGAAAAAATCCTCTCCCGAGGATACCAGTCGCAAGAAATGCCCGACTTGCAAGAAGGGTACGCCCCTTTGGTTTATTTCCTGGGCGGACATGGTGACCTTGTTGCTCTGTCTGTTCGTCATTATTGTGGCCTATTCGACCCAGGAAAAGGGAAAATACCTGACGCTGGCGGGTTCCATGCGGGATGCGTTTGGTGCGCACAACCCGGATGAAAGCATGCCCCCCATTGCCAAGGGGTATCATGTCGTCAGCATGATGTTCCAGAAACAAATCACGGTGGTACACATCGCAGAGCAGGTAAAGGATCTCCTTGCCGCATTGATCGAGCAGAATCGGGCCAAGGTCTCCGAGGAAGAGACCGGTGTCGTGGTTCAGATTGACCGGGATGCCTTGTTTCAGTCGGAGGCGGTCACACTGACTGAGGCGACCCAATCCTTGCTGACTGGTCTGGCCTCTGTGATCACGCTGTTGCCCAACACGGTGGAGATCCGGGTCGCCCGCGCTGAGACACCTGGGAAACCCTTTGATTGGGATGTCGGAACGGCGGAGGCGGCGGCCATCGCTGCTGTTTTTGAGCAACAAGGCGGTGTTTTGTACAATCGCATTCAGGTGACCAGCCTCGTAGCGGCCGAGAAGACTGAGCCCGGTTCGGCACCACAGAAAGAGAGAATCGAAATCAGAATCATGAAAACAACCAATCCAGAAGAGGACTGAGCCGTCTCCGGGCAGCCGACGTTCAGACTTTCACGAACAGGGTAGTGCATTATTGAAGGGGTCGATAGATGGATATTGCAACAGTGATTGGGCTTGTCATCGGGGGCGGTATTGTTCTGGGCCTGATGGGTCATAACATCGGACTGTTTTATAGTACTCACGCCTTTATCGTTGTGTTCGGTGGGTTGGTTGGAAGTACTTTTGTTAAATTCAACATGAGCGACATCAAGATGGCCGGGAAAATTCTCAAAAAGGCCTTTTTTGCCTCGCATGAAGATCTCAAGGAACTCATCCGCCAGATGGTGGACATTTCCAATATCGCCCGCAAGAACGGGTTGTTGGCTCTGGAAAAAGTGAAGGTTGAAAACGAATTTTTGCAGGGTGCCCTGCAACATTGTTCGGACGGGGTGGATCCCAAACTCATGAAGGAGGTTCTGACCAAAGAGATTGAGTATATGGCAGAACGTCACAGTGTGGGTATTATCATGTGGGAGAGCATGGGGGAGGCGGCCCCCGCCTTTGGTATGGTCGGTACGCTGGTTGGTATGGTGGAAATGTTGTCCAACATGAGTGATCCGTCCAAGATTGGTCCTTCCATGGCCACGGCGTTGTTGGCCACCATGTATGGTGCCATCGTGGCCAATGCCATCGTCATTCCCTTGGCCATCAAACTGCATCACTACAGCAAAGAAGAGCAGATGAAGTGCCAACTGATTGTGGACGGGGTGATTGGTATCCAGACGGGTTTGAACACGCGCATGTTGGAACAGGTGTTGAAGACCGGTTTGTCGCGGCACAAACGGGAAGACTGACCGTACAGCAACCACGATCCTCGCTTTCTCTCGTCCTTGGCTCTCTGCCCAGGTCTTGTTTTTCCGGGGCTTCGCCCCGGATCCCACCAGGGGAGATAATCTCCCCCGGACCTCCATGAATCATAACAATTTTTTGCGATGTGTATAACAGGATGCGTTACGCTCCCTCCGCAGGGGAAGAGTTGGCAATGGGTTGAGCACCGGCAACAGGGACGGTTGTACCAGAACTCTGGGCGGCAATCACACGAAAAGCTGTTTCCATAGGTTCGCTCAAGTCAGAAAAATGCTCCAGCACATAAGGATCCGACCAGAAGGTACGCCACCGGTTCCACAACTCCTGTCCAAGCTTGACATCATTCAGCTCTCCGCGTAACAGACGAGTAGTATTGGGAATATGCCACATCAGGGCACTCATCTCCTGCAGGGAAAGCAGGCTGATGGAGCAGCCTTTGCGGGTATAGTGGCGGATGTCAATGGGACCATGTTCCTGGAAACGGTAGTCAAGCTTCGTCAATACCGACTTTTTGGTAAGAAGGAAATGCAGCATCAATGGAGCAGAATCCTTCTTTGACGGATGACGCTTGTGCCGTATCTCCCGCCAGATATCCCCGATGCGCTGGTGCCAGGAACGGCAGGGATTGGCTTCCTGTGCCAAAGTTCCCAGAGCGTCTACAGCTTCCTGCTCCATGTATCCGAACACCTCTTCATCCCACCCTGGTTTCAGGACAATGGTATCACCATGAATAATGGCGACCAAATCCCGAGTGGCCGCAGCCAGACCCACGTCGATTGCGGCCATCAGGGCAGCGGTTCCGGTTAAATGGCTGGGAGCGGACAGAACCCGCACGGCGGGGAATGTAGCGAACAACTGCTGATCAGAGGGCGGTAATTCGGTCTCGTTGTGGACCAGCAACACTTCGACAGTTCCGGTGCAAAACCGACCTAGTGCATGCAAGGCAACGCATGTAACGGATGGGGTGCGGTGATAGGGAATAATCACACTGTAGGTCAATGCCATGGTTCCCTCACGCATGTCAGGTTGGATTGTCGTGGTACGTAACGGATTCCAGTGGCAGCCAGACCAACGGAGGCGCAGAACAACCGGAGCCAGTGCCCACCCGTCAGTTGTTGGGATTGGGCGTGGCCACAATGCGGATTTCGATTTTGTCTTTGGTCTGTTTTCTGCCGGCTTCAGCCTCGGTTTTCTCTATGGCTGCCAGGCTGGTTACCTGAATGCGGCTGTTGGGAATACCGCCCTGCTGCCGGAAAAGATTGGCGATAGCCATGGTTTCCTGTTTGCCCACATTCCAGTCGAACGGTTTGCCGTAGACTCCGAGCGGGGCGGACCGTATTTCCAGTGTATTGGGTATATTTTTGACCACTGAGGCCACATCGGCCAGCATGAGCTGGGTGGCGGCATTGGGGGTGGAGGTGCCCTCCTGGAAGACGATGTCCCGGTCAATCTGAAACACGACCCCGGCAGGGTCTTCAAACGCATTGGCTTGTCCATTGTTGAGCAAGGGGGAGAGCACGACCTGGACCTGTTCGGCAAAGTTGGCCAGTTGGATATGTCTTTGGAACTGCATCCCGACGACGTGGTATCCTCTGGGGGTGGGTCGGGCATTCTTGGCCAGACTGTTGCCACCGAACGCATCCTTCATTGATCCGGCCACGGTCTGAAATTTGCCCTTTTCCTGATTGGAATAGGCGACGATAATCACGAACAGACACAACAGCAAGGTAACCATGTCCGCCCAGGAGATAAACCAGAGCGGGGTGCCTTTTTTGCACGTCGGGCATTTTTTCTTGTTCGTACCGGGTGGTGGGGCCGGTTTGGGTTGACCGTCGTTTTCCGCCATGAAAATTTCCTGGTTTCCAGACTGGAGGGTTGGCACACAATCGTCTACGGTGAGATTCCTCAATCTTGGCCAGGATGTCAAGAGGTTTCCTGCCCAGGGCGATTGTATTTCCAGTTTGCGCCATCCGGGCCGGGTGTGCCAGGAGCCTGGAGGGGATACTTTCCGCCTGGACCACTCAAGCCACTGGAACAAGTTTTGCACAAGAAGTCAAGAAAGCGTAAAAAGTGCATCCCCTTCTTTGCCATAATGGAAAAATTTTGGTATAAAGACGGATTCGACTCTAACGGTTGCAAGGAATCTTCTTTATGTTTGGTACAATAGCCCGCAAAATTTTTGGTTCCCGGAATGATCGCTATCTGCGGAAATTGAAGGGCGTGATCGGTCTTGTCAATGCCCTGGAGGCCGATATGGAGGCGTTGAGCGATGCCGAATTGCGCGGTCAAACAGCCATTTTCAAGCAACGTCTCCAGGACGGTGAGGCATTGGATCATCTGATTCCAGAAGCCTTTGCGGTGGTCCGTGAGGCCAGCAAACGGGTGTTGGGGATGCGTCACTTTGATACCCAGTTGCTCGGCGGACTGGTGTTGCACCAAGGCAAAATTGCCGAGATGCGCACCGGTGAAGGCAAAACCCTGGTGGCGACACTGCCCCTGTATCTCAATGCCCTGACCGGTCGCGGGGTCCACCTGGTGACCGTGAACGATTATCTGGCCCAACGCGACGCCGCCTGGATGGGCAAGATTTATCGCTTCCTGGGCATGGAAGTGGGCGTGATCATTCACGGGTTGGACGACGACGAGCGGCGACTGGCCTACCATGCCGATATTACCTACGGCACAAACAACGAATTCGGGTTTGATTTTCTGCGGGATAACATGAAGTTTACCATGGAGGAGTTGGTGCAGCGTCCGCTGCATTATGCCATTGTCGACGAGGTGGACTCCATCCTGATTGACGAGGCGCGGACTCCGCTCATCATCTCCGGGCCAACAGAAGACAATACCGACAAATATTATCGGGTGGATCGCCTGATTCCCCGTCTGGAGAAGACGCTCCATTTTACCGTGGATGAAAAGACGCGCACGGTGGTCTTTACCGAGGAGGGGAGCGAACTGATCGAAAGCCTGCTGCTGGAGAAGGGGATTTTCAAAAGCGGCAATCTGTATGATATTGGCAATGTGGAGACGGTACACCATGTCAACCAGGCCTTGCGCGCCCATGCCTTGTTTGAAAAGGACAAGGACTATATCGTCAAGGATGGCGAGGTGGTCATTATCGATGAATTTACCGGGCGCATGATGCCGGGCAGACGCTATTCGGATGGTCTGCATCAGGCTTTGGAGGCCAAGGAGCAGGTGGTCATTCAGAATGAATCGCAGACGTTGGCCTCGATCACCTTCCAGAATCTGTTTCGTCTGTATGACAAGCTGGCGGGCATGACAGGCACGGCGGACACGGAGGCGGCGGAGTTTGAATCCATCTACCGTCTCGAGGTGATCATTCTGCCCACCCACCGTCCCATGATTCGGGAGGACCATGACGATGTGGTTTTTCGGACCCATGAAGAAAAACTGACGGCCATCGTCGAAGAGGTGCGGGCCTGTCACGAGGCTGGCCAACCGGTTCTGGTGGGCACCATTTCCATTGAAAAGTCGGAGGAGTTGGCCCGTCGTCTGCGCAAGGAAAAAATTCCGCACACGGTGCTGAATGCCAAATTTCATGAAAAAGAGGCCGAGATTGTGGCCCAGGCGGGACGCAAGAATGCGGTGACCATTGCCACCAACATGGCGGGGCGGGGGACCGATATTCAATTGGGCGGCAACCCGGATATGCGTATTGTGCGGGAAATTGCCCCGGATGTCACCCCCGAGGAGCGGCTCCGCCGGGAAGCCGCCATTCGGGCCGAGTGTGCCGCCGAAAAAGAGGCCGTGATTGCCCTGGGTGGATTGCATATTTTGAGCAGTGAACGGCATGAAGCCCGTCGTATCGACAATCAACTGCGTGGTCGGGCCGGGCGGCAGGGGGATCCGGGTTCCAGTCGGTTTTATTTGTCGTTGCAAGATGATCTGATGCGCATTTTTGGCTCCGAGCGCATGGATGGCATGTTGCAAAAATTGGGTTTGCAGGAAGGGGAAGCCATTATTCACCCCTGGATCAATCGGGCCATTGAATCGGCGCAAAAAAAGGTGGAAGGGCGCAACTTTGACATGCGCAAAAATCTGCTCAAGTATGACGATGTCATGAATGAGCAGCGCAAGGTCATTTATGAACAGCGGCTCGAGATCATGCAGAGCGAGGATTTGGGCGAATTTATCAGCGAAATCCGCGATGAACTGCTGGAAAGTGTCGTCAATGAGGCCGTGCCCGAGACCGCTTTGCCGGCGGATTGGGCCATGGAGATGCTGGCGGCGGGGTTGGCCCGCCAGTTTGGCCTGCCACTGGAAATTGAGGCCTGGCGGGAGGAGGATGGGGTCACAGCCAAGGAGATCAAGGAACGGGTGCGGGAAGCGGTGCAGATCCATGTCCGGGAACGGGAGGAACGGATTGGTGCGCCGTTGATGCGTTATCTGGAAAAGACTGTTTTGCTGCAAGTGCTGGATTCGCTGTGGAAGGAGCATCTGCTCAATATGGACCACCTGAAGGAAGGGATCCATCTGCGGGGGTATGCCCAGAAAGATCCGCTCAACGAATACAAGCGCGAGGCCTTTGAGTTGTTTGATGGTCTGCTGGCCAGAATCAAGGTGGAGGTGGTGGAGGTTTTGAGTCGGGTGGAGGTATCGCGCCCGGAAGAGGTGGAGCAACTGGAGACCGAGCGGGCCGCCATTCGGGACAAAAAGCTCTCTTTGCAACATCCTGACTATGACTCCTGGTCCGGCGAAACAGAAAATACGGACCCGGAGAATAAAGCCCCCTATCGTCGGGACAGCGACAAAGTGGGACGCAACGCCCCCTGTCCCTGTGGCAGTGGCAAAAAATATAAACAGTGTTGCGGACAATTGGTTTAACCCGCCCCTGTTTCGGAATGCGTAGTTTCCGTCATCCCCGCGAAAGCGGGGATCCAGGTTTCGCATGTACCACCTGGATTCCCGCCTGCGCGGGAATGACGTTTAAAAAACTACGCATCCCGAGGTGGGCTCGGTTTAACCCGCCCCCTTTTTGGGATGTATCATTCTGCGGGTCCAGGGGGATCATCCCCCTGGTGGGGTCCAGGGGCAAAGCCCCTGGTGGGGTCCGGGGCAAAGCCCCGAATGCAACTCCCACAGACCCCGAGACAGCTATTGGGTCAACAAGGCTGATTTGACCGGTCGGATGCCGTTGTTGGGGGCTTCGCCCCTGGACCCCACCGGGGGGGATAATCCCCCCCGGACCCTCTGAACAAGGATTGAAAAAAGGTGGAGGGGAGTGCTTGGCTTTGTCGCCCCGCTACGGTTTAACAGAGCAAAACATGCCATTCTGGAGAAAACTGATGCTGCATTGTGTGGATCGATGGACAATCTGATCTCCATTCAGGTTACGCCGGGGGTGGTTTGGCTCCAGGTGCCTGAAGCGGGCTTGTATATTCTCTGTGGTGCGCCCAGTGAAGTGGTCAAGCATTTGGTGCAACGCGGACTGATTCAAACGGTCACCCGGGATGGTGTAACCTATGAAACCGGTCCCAATGCCATCCTGCTGTCCGATCTGTTGGTGCAAAATGGCGGCTTTGCCAATCTGACCGAATTTCCCGTTTTGCAGATGCTCTATCGGCAAGGCATGATTCTGCCTGGTCATCCCAACAACACCGGGGTCAAGCCTTTATTGATCGGCTCGGCGACGCAGGTGCGGGCGCAGATGGACTATATCCATCGCGGTAATTATGGGCTGGTTTCCAAAGAAGAAATCATGGCCTGTGGCATTGATGCCGAGTTGGCCGACATCATGATGCGGGTGAAGCGCAAGTTTGCCTTTGGCACCATTCGGCATCCATCGGAACTGATCGATTCCCTGGAAGTGGGCGACCAACCCCAGTTGATTCGCCATGGGGTGACCGTCTGTCGTGTGGGTGCCAACCGTTATCGTTTTGCCTTTCGGGAACGCACGGTGGATGTTGATTTGAACCTGCCTCCCAATATTCCCTATCAACCGCCCTATGCCTTGGGATATCACCGCATTCAACAACCCTATTACGCCGTCCTGCACCGAGGGGAAGGTGATGGCTGGGATCCCCACCGCCCCAGCATGGCGAGCATTATCATGTTGCAGGGGCGGATCTATCTGATTGATGCGGCACCTGGCCTGTTTTATACCCTGAGCGCGCTGGGGATTGATATCAGCGAAGTGGAGGGTATCTTTCACACCCACGGTCATGACGACCATTTTGCCGGTTTGCCCGCCTTGATCCATTCCGGTCGGCGGCTCAAATATTATGCCACCCCTCTGGTACGTGCCGCTGTGACCAAAAAATTTGCCGCTTTGATGTCCATGGAAGAGGAAAAATTTGGTCAATTTTTTGAAATTTGTGACCTGGCGTTTGATCAGTGGAACCCGTGTGATGGTCTGGAGGTCATGCCGCTCTATTCGCCCCATCCGACGGAGACCAGCGTCCTGATGTTTCGGGCCATGGACAATGAGGGTTACAAGGTGTACGCCCATTGGGCGGACATTGCTTCATTCAAAGTGTTGGATGGCATGGTGGGCGATGGACCTGGCGATGTGCCAGCCGATTTTATCCATAAAGTCAAGAGAGATTATCTGCGTCCCGCTGACATCAAAAAGCTGGATGTGGATGGTGGCATGATTCATGGCATGGCGGAAGATTTTCGCGAGGATCGGTCAAAACGGTTGATTTTGTCCCATACCGACCGTCCTTTCACCCTGGAGGAGATGAAAATTGGTTCCGAGACCTCCTTCGGGGCCATGGATGTGCTGATACCCGGTTATCAAGGCTATCTGTATCAACGGGCCTTTCGTTATCTGAAGGCCTTTTTTCCCGAGGTGGATGCGGGCCAGATTCGCATGATGTTGAATTCGCCCATTCTGGAATATAACGCCGGCACCATCATTCACCGGTTTGGCGAGACGCAAGGCTCGATCGATATTGTCTTGTCCGGCACAGTTTCCTATTTGGATTCGACGTTTGGCGTGAGCAATCATCTCTCCTTTGGTTCGCTGATCGGGGTCAATCTTTTTTTTGGCAAGCAGAATGTCTTTGAGGGGACCTATCGGGCCTTTTCGCATTGCAGCATCATGCGTTTTTCCAACACCCTGTTCCGGGCATTTTTGGAAAGCAACGGCATTTTGACCTACATGGAAGTGATCCTGGACAAGATAGACTTTTTGCGCAAGACGTGGCTGTTTGGTGAGCAAGCCTCCTTTGCCTCCCTGGGTGGCATTGCCCGGGAGATGGAACTGTGTTCCGTGGCGGCGGGTGTTGACCTGGAGATTCCGGCCCAACCCGATCTGTGGCTGGTGGTGCAGGGCAAGGTGCAGATATACGATGCGCAGGATCATAAGCTGGGCGAGGTCAAGGCGGGGGGATTTTTTGGGGAATCGCTCTTTTTTCAAGTCGATCCCCCCTGGCGTTTCCGGGTGGAACAGGACTCCGAGCTTTATCGTGTCCACGAGAAAGATTTGTTGGAGATCCCCATTGTGCATTGGAAAATGTTGGAAATTTTTGCAAAACGGCGGAAAATTTTTTAGACGACGGTAACCTCCAGACGACCCAATGGCTCGATCTGGATCTGGAGGGTCTCCTGGCGCGTCACACGACCTACGCCCGCAGGGGTACCAGTGAACAGGAGATCGCCGGGGGCGAGGGCGATCATCCGGGACAGTTCGGCAATCATTTCATTGACCGACCAGATCATTTGCTGGATGTCGCCCTGTTGTTTGCGGCTGCCGTTGACATCCAGGGTGATGCGACCATGATCCAATTCTCCGGTGGTGGCGATCGGGTGCAAGACGCCGATGGGCGCGGAATCTGTGAAATTTTTGGCCATATCCCACGGCCATCGTCTCTCTTTCAGCAAAGCCTGCAAATCCCGCCGCGTCATATCCAAACCGATGGCATATCCGAAAATATGCGCCAAGGCTTGGGCAGGCGCAATATTCTGCCCGCCTTGGCCCAGGGCCACGACCAGTTCCGCCTCATAGTGCAAATCGGTGGTGGCCGGGGGATAACGGATGGTCAACGGTTCGTCCAGACGGTGTTGTGCCACCACGGACTCGGGTGATTTCTGGAAAAAGAACGGCATGGTCCGTTCAGGCACCACCCCCATTTCCCGCGCATGTTCCTCATAGTTGCGTCCGATACAAAAGATGCGCCGGATCGGGAAGAGGGTGCCTTCCGGGAGAATGGTCAGGCAGATCGGTGGGGGTGCGGGGAAGAGAAGGTTCATGGTGTGTGCCTTGGTGAACATAGGGGTTTGATGCGTACTGCGGGGGGAACTCTATTGGGGGAATAATCCTCCCAGACCCCTTTTTGACGATGACCGTACCACCCTCCCAACGGGTTTGTCAATCGGCGCGCGCTTGCGACCGCCGCATATTTCCAGATGACGGCCATGTCCTGCCTCGTGTACTATGCCCTGTTGTCCCATCCGAACAACAGCAACGGAAAATCCATGAAAAAAATATTGATCCGATCTTTTATCCTCTCGATTCTCCTGGGTGCATTGGGAACGGGACTTTTCCATCTGTATCTCCATCGCAACGAGGAATCGACCGACGATGCCGCCATCAACGGTGATGTGGTCACGATCAGCGCAAAGGTCGCGGGCTATGTCAAAATACTGAATATTGATGACAATCAGGCGGTCAAGGTGTGCTGGTTCAGCGAAAATCGGACAAATTGCCTTTTCTGATAAGCTACTCCCCGTTCTTTCCTGGGGGTCATCCAGGAACATCGGATTGCGTTTTTTTAGGCATGGTGGGTCTATTGTCCGGCGG
>JADFYM010000058.1 GCA_015233035.1 Magnetococcales bacterium | reverse complement strand
CGTCCATTGGCACCCCCAACAACCTGAAAATTCCATATAAGAGTTCCCGGACCGTTTCCCACCCCACCCGCGTTCAGTCCAACCAGGTTTTTGCGTCGGCAAGCGACGCAAAAAGCCTTAATTCGTTGACTCCGCCACCAGGAGTTTGTTTTTCCGGGGCTTCGCCCCGGACCCCACCAGGGGCTTTGCCCCTGGACCCCACCAGGGGGATAATCCCCCTGGACCCCTATACCACCCCCAACCCCACCCGAATGGTCTGCAACCGACCAGACGCCTGCACCGCCAGAAAAGCCTGCACCACCATCGGATCAAACTGCACCCCGGCCTGTTTGGCCAACTCTGCCAACGCTCTTTCGACACTCCAGGCCGTCTTGTAGGGACGATCACTCACCAGGGCATCGAACACATCCGCGACCGCCACCATACGGGCCGACAAGGGAATCGCCTCCCCTTGCAAGCCAAAGGGATAGCCAGAGCCATTCCACTGCTCGTGATGATACAACGCAATCTGCCGGGCCAATTGAAACCCCACCTCCTCACCCAGAATACGCGCACCCAATGCACAATGGGTCTGTACCACCGCAAACTCCTCTGCGGTCAGACGCTCCGGTTTTTGCAGGATGGCATCGGGAATGCTGATCTTGCCCAGATCATGCAACACACTGGCCTCGGCAATGGCCTCGCATTCCCGGGCCGGCCAGCCCAACTGCTCGGCAATGGCCCGCGTATAATGGGCAATGCGCTGAATATGGTTGCCCGTCTCCTGATCCTTGTATTCAGAGGCAATGGCCAACATGTAAACGGCATGATGATGCGCCGCCTCCAGCAAGGCCTTGGACTCCTCCACCTGGGTAAACAACTGGAAATTTTCCAGCGCAGCCCCACATTGCAACGCGAAAATCTGCAAAAATTGCCGATCATCCGCCGACAAGGGACGATTCATCTCCAGATAGGCAATGCCAAACAGGTGACCATTGGCCATAAAAGGAGCCACGACATTGCCCTGGTCATCCACCACCAACGCACGGGTATCGGCCTGACGGTGCAACGTCTCCATGCACTGCTGCAACGCGATGGCCCGCGCCGACGAATCATCCGCATACCGACCCAAACCGCACCGAATCTGCATGGCGTCCAAAACCCATTGGGTGCTCTCGGCCGACGGACTGGCAAAAATGGCCGAGACATCCTCCCGCGCCCCCATGAGCAGGCTGTTATGGTTGGAAGGCAACAAGGCACTCATCTGTTGCAATACACCATAAAAAAATTGCTCCAGCGAACGATACCGATAGAGTTCCGGTGCGGCGTCCAGGATGCGCGTCAAGCCCAGGCGGTTGTACTCGATGGACATCAAATCCCGATAGGATTTGAGCGAAGTGCGGATGGTCGTGTACAGCTTCCAGGCGGTCAGTTCGGTCTTTTCTTTGTAATCATCAATATCATAGTCATCAATGACCGTTCTTTCCGGGGCCGATCCCGGCTGGCCGGTGCGGATGATCAGCCGAATAACCAGATTGCGCAAGGTCTCGCGAATATATTTGACCAACTGCAAACCGGCGTCCGGGGTCTCCATCACCACATCGATGAGGGCCGTGGCAAAGTCCCCTTCTGTCGCCAATATCTGCCGGGCCTGCTCCCCGGATTGGGCCTGGACAATCTCCAGGGGACGACCATCAAAATGGAAATCGGAGAGGGAAATGCGGGTCAACGTCAAAACATCCGGTTCATCGTCCACGACCAGAACGCGCCAGGGATTGATGCCGGCCTGGGTACTCCGGGGGGCTGATTTGCTCCCATCACGCACAATTCTTTTGATCATTGACCTCCCCTGTGACCGGTATTTCCATCAGAAACGCGGTTTCATGGCCCGGAATGCTGGAACAAACCATTTTGCCCAGCAGTTGGTTGCGTATGATGTTGTAACAAATATACAACCCCAGACCCGACCCCCCCTGTCCTTTGGCCGTACTGAAAAAGGGCTCAAAGATATGGTCCAAGACGTGTGGCGTCATCCCCTTGCCGTTATCCGAGAACCAGATGACCAACACTGTGTCATCTTCTGCGATACATTGCACGTGAATTTGAATGGTCCCCGCCCGCTGACCCTCGTCAAAACCATGTTTGAAACTGTTCATCAACAAGTTGGTCAAAACCTGCCCCAGGGCACCCGGCTGACTTTGCACCACCAGATCTGTGGGACAGTCGATCACAATCTCCACCGCCGACCGCTTGAACATATGCTGCAAGGTCGAGACCACGTCCAGCATGAATTCATGCACATTAAACCGACGGGGTTGTTCCGAGGTTTGATCCACGGAGGTACGTTTGAAACGGGCCACCAGATCGGCCACATTGCGCAAATTGCTGAGACACAAATTGGCCATCTCCCGAATTTTGGCCATCACGCGATCCAGGGCATCTCCATCCACTTCGTCGGCCGACAGCAAAACTTCCAGGCGATTGACATAATCCGGCAAGGCAGAGATGGAACCCACCCCAACACCGATGGGGGTATTGATCTCGTGCGCAAAACCGGCCACCAAGCGTCCCAACAGGGCCACCTTTTCACTTTGGACCAACTCGTCGCGGGCGCGTTCCAACTGCGCAAACGATTGGCGCAAGTCGGTGTTGGACTGGGTGAGCAAGGCGGTCCGCTCGGCCACCTGTTGCTCCAGGGTGCGGTTGGCCTGCTGCAAGGACTCTTTCATGCGTTGCAGATGGCTGGCCAGTACCCCGACTTCGTCGCGGCCACTCAGGGAGATATCCTGGTCATAGTCCCCCTGGGCAATGGCATAGGCCCGTTCGGTCAACTGTCGAATCGGCTTGAGAATGTTGCCATAAAAAATGGAAGACAACAGGGTACCGGTGAGCAGCAGAATCAGCACCACCCCCACCAGCAAGGCGACGGCCAGACGATCGGTGGCGGTATGGTAGCGCAACCGTTCGTCTTCGCGCATTTTTTGGGTATCGACACGCAGGGCGGTGATACCGTCCGCAATGGCATCCCAAAGAGCATGAATCTCGTTGGTGTTTTTTTGGATAGACAAAACCAGGGTGGAAAGTTCCTGAAATTTTTCTTGATACTCGATCAAACGTTGCGTGATCTGCTCCCGGTTGGCATCCGACGACGCCCCCACCTCGGCCAAGAGTGCCGAGACCCGCTGGTGCAACGCGACGACATAGCCCTCCTCCATCCGCAGCATAAAATCTTTTTCAGACCGGCGAATGTTTAACAATTGAAACCCCCACAGCGGGTGGGATTCCAGCAGTCGCTCGACCTGGTGGATGGTGCCGCGCATCTCCCCCTGCACCCCTTTTTCTTCGTTTTCCCCATACCGATCAATCTGCCGGAACAGCAACCGCACCAGGTCGGCATAGTGCTGAAAATCCGTCTGCAGATGGACCCCCTCCCATTGTTTAAGGAGGGTCTGCTCCCGTTGCAACCGGGCAAAGTCGGCCAGCAATTTGGGCATGTCCCGCTCCACCCAGGCCTGATCCGTCTCCTCGTGGCGCAACACATACCGCGTGACATTGCCATTCAGTTCGTGGAGTTGTGCAACCAAATCCCACGTCAATTCACTCAGTTGATCAATCGACCGATCCCTGTTCGCCTCCTGCAAATTGAGCCAGTATACACCTCCCAATGTGCCGACCACGACCAGCAGCTTGATAAAAAGCATAAAGATCAGATAGTACAGCTTTTTGGTAAAGGCAATATTTTTCAGTTGGTTGAGAATGAACCGCAAGCGTCAATCTCCTCTTGCCGTGGCCCACGACAGGCCTGCCATCGTTTGTTGACCCAGGTGGATTTTTCTGGAACCACGACCACTGCCCCACACCATGCCTTGCTGGTTGGTGCGTTTTTGTTATGCTAAGAAAAATTCTGACACATGTATATAGGATTTTTACTTTTCTGACAAATTTTTTGGGACTGATGAAACCGATCCTTCCTGACTGGCAGACAGTGACCGCCCAGTATGCCCGCTATCGTACCCGCTTGTGCCAAGCCGACGAGCGGTTGGCGGCGCGTTTGCGCGCGGGTCGGATGGAACGGGTTGCCTTTTCGGCGTTGAGCCACGCCTATGATCTGCTGTTGCTGGATGCGTTTGGGGTATTGAACCGGGGTCAGGAGGCCATTGCCGGTGCCGCCGCCACTCTGGAACGGTTGCGGGATCGGGGACAAAATTTTCTGGTGGTCTCCAACAATGCCTCGCAATCGCCAGCACGAGTGGCCCAGCAGTTGGGCAGCATGGGCCTGGCCATCCCACCAGAGGCGATTGTGACCTCTGGCATGGCCGTCCGGCCAAGTCTGGCGCATTCACCCTGGCGCGATTGGCCCTATTATCTGGTGGGCACCCCCGACAGTAAAGCAGCCTACGCGCCGGACCCGGAGCGTCTCTGCGTCAATGATCGAACGGGAGCGGGTTGGCAGGCGGCCCGTTATATTATCTTATGCAGCAATCGCGACTATTATGGCACCCGCCAGCAGGCGCAGGTGGAGCATCTGCTGGCCAGGCAGAGGCTGCCCATCCTCTTGGCCAACCCGGATCTCGTCGCCCCGGCGACTGGGGGGGATCTGGCAGTGGTGGCCGGTTATACCGCCGCCGAGTGGATCACGCGGTATCACTGTGACTGGATTGGCCTGGGCAAGCCGTTTGCACCTTTGTATGCCCTGGTGCGGGAACGGTTTCCCGCCATTTCCCCCCAGCGCATCTTGATGGTCGGCGATACCCTGGAAACCGATATTCTGGGCGGTGCCGCCCAGGGTTGGGATACCTGCCTCACCCTCTCCGGGGTCTCTGCGAGCGAGGCGTTGGCAACCGTGTGCAACCAACGGGAGATCCGCCCCGATTTTGTGGTACAGAGCATTGCCACCTGATCCCCCTCCTGGGGGTCACTGCATCTTCGATGACAACAGGTGCAGATCGTGCAAAACCATCTCTTCCACCAGGGCATTGAACGGGATGGTGGGTTGCCAACCCAATTGATGGGTGGCCTTGGCACTGTCTCCCGTCAGAATGTGTGTTTCTGCCGGACGGAAAAATTTGGGATTGACTACGACATGCTGTTCATAATCAAGCCCCACCGCCGCAAAGGCCTGCTGACAAAAATCCCGCACGGAGTGCACCTCGGTTGTGCAGATAATATAATCATCCGGTTTGTCTTGTTGCAGCATCATCCACATGGCCCGCACATAATCTTTAGCGTGCCCCCAGTTTCTCTTGGCATCCAGATTGCCCAGTTCCACCCGATCTGCCAAACCGAGCTTTATTTTGGCCGCATGACTGGTAATTTTGCGGGTCACAAATTCAAAACCGCGTCTGGGCGATTCATGGTTGTACAGAATACCGCTGCACGCAAACATGTGATGGGATTCCCGATAATTTTGGGTCAAATAAAACCCGGCCACTTTGGAAATGCCGTAGGCGGAGCGGGGATGAAACGCGGTGGTTTCCCGCTGCGGCACCTCCTGCACCGTGCCAAACATTTCACTGGAGGCCGCAAAATAAAAACGCGCCTGTGGCACAGCCTCGCGAATGGCAGACAGGACATAATGCGTACTGTGAATATTAGAATCAATCGTGGAAAATTCATCTTCAAAATTATACGATACAAAACTTTGCGCAGCCAAATGGTAGACTTCGTCGGGCTGAACGGCGGCCACGGCCTTGTATACGGAGGGAAAGCTTTCCAGAAATCCTGGTACCAATTCAATGTGATCCAGGATGGGCAGGATATGCTTCAACCGGTGTTGCGGATCCTCCAACACCACCTGCCGGACCAACCCGTACACTTGATAGCCTTTTTCCAGCAACAACTCGGCCAGGTAGGATCCGTCTTGACCGGTGATACCGGTTATCATGGCTTTTTTTTTGTTCATCTATTGCCTGCACCAAAAAAGTCAAAGGTTGTACGCATCCTGGCTGGCCCGTTGGTCTACCTGAATCACGCCAGGCGTCACAATCATCGCCTCAATTCCAATCGACAGCAGGTCAATTCGGATACATTGGTATCAAGTAAACAATTCAACGATCCCATGCGCGATCCCATTCACCACGCCGCTGCCGTTGCCAAGCCACGGGGTCATCCACAGGCCAGTCAATGGTCCCGGAAAACGCCATCAACGGATTGGCATCACTCTGATCCTGGCCTTCCACTACGACAGATTCCGACAGTAATACGATCACCCGCGCCTTGCGTCCAAAGGCAGTGCGGAACACCTCCGGCAGTTTGCCGTCGGCGGGCAGCACAACCTCTTGCTCGATAGCGTGCAACATGGTCTCCTCCTGAATCGGGGATGCACAATCACAACGGCGAAACGGCCTGGACCAAGCTGCGTTTGAGCAGATGGCCCTTACAACAATTCCTGGATCAACAAATCGGTCACCTTGTCCCAGGTAAAGCGGTTGTGCGCATCCTGGCTGGCCCGTTGGCCAGCCTGTAGCCGCCAGGATGGGTCCTGAGCGACGCGCGCCATCAGTTCGGTCAAATGGTCCACATGCGGTTCCAGGACAATGCCGTTGGCTATGCTCCGGGCCGTACTTTCGATGCGCAGACAGTAGGACGGATCGGTAAATTCGTCTGTGGGTCCACCTTGGGTGCAAATGGAGGGCAAACCCGAAGCCGCCGCTTCGAGGACGGGCATGGCAAATCCCTCCCCCATATAGGGGGCCACGTAGACATCGGCCGCGCGGAACAACAAGGCCATATACGCATCGGAAAGATTGTCCCCAAAATAGAGCAACCGATCCCTGACCCGCTGTTGATCAGCGGCGGGCAACTCCGACAGGTTTTTCAGCAATTTTTGATTGGATTCGTACAGGGCATCCTGCCCCTTGATCAGCAACCGTACCCTGGGATTGATGGCAGCGATCCGGGCAAACGCAGGCAGCAAAAATTGCACCCCTTTGGTGGGGGTCATATTGCCTGCCAAAAAAAAGACCACCTCGTCCTCGCCAATGCCCAATCGCTGTCGGGTCGCCTGCCGACTGACGGCATCGGGTCGAAAAATGGCGGGGTCGAATCCCAGGGGCACGACCGCGATCTGTTCCTTGAGAAAACCCACCTGCTCAAACCCCTTGGCCGACCAGGCAGAGGGTGTCACCACACGCAGCAACGGCTCGTTGCGCACCCGCTCCGCCGAAAAAGGGCCCGCAAAGTTGGCGGCGGTGAGGATGCAAAACTCCGATGTTCCGAAAAAGAAAGTCCTTTGCTGGAACGGAGGATCAATACGCAACGGCGTATCCATGCGCAGGAGAATGTCGGGCTTCTCGCCCTGACGGATACCCTCCAACGACCCCAGCGTATCCTGATAGGTGTCATGCACCTCCTGGTCGTGCGCACGCTGGGTCCAATTGACGGGCGGAGCCTCCACCAACCGCAGATCAAACACCCCACGTTTCAGCATGGAGAGGCAGTAACGGCGACAGGCAATGCTGTACGAGTGCAGCAAATATCGCCATCCTTCCACCTGGAGAAGCGGTTTTTTTGGGGGGGGAAGACCGGCTGTTGACGGCATGGCTGATTACCTCATTCTCATATTTTTCTAGCTTTGTTATCTACAAATATACTGGTTGCAATATTTATAGAAAACAAAGAGTAATCGTTATTACGCAGATGTCGGACGGCTGGATTATCAAGAACTGCGAATTTATCTAAATCATTTAATTCAATAAGCAAGATTTTTGGCCTGTATTGGGACAAATCCATGCTCTGCACAACCTCTTCGTCCAGCCCCTCAATATCTATATTCATAACATCTATTTCTTGATTGGGGCCAAGGTACTGCCCAAGTATTTGGTTAATGGTCAAAACAGGAATTATTGACGTTCCAGACAACTGCCTTCCACTTTCTTCTTGGTATTTTCTGGCTGTATCAGGAGAAACAGTATTGGCTGCCTCCACACCAGAAAATTTATAATAAGTCATCTCTCCTGCTTTCAACGCCACACCACAACATAAATTTATATCATTTGGACGTTCCCGGCGAAACAGGGCAATGGAAGCTTCATTCGCATCAACATTGATCCCCTTCCATCCCAGAATAGACAAAAATTTTGTGTTAGACTTATCCCGTGGATGAAAAGCCCCGATATCCACATAAAAGCCACTCCCTTGCTTTTTGATCTCATGAATCAACAGGTGGTGAATGACAACATCCTCGCCAAATTGTGAGTATGTGATCCTGCATGCATCATCGTTCATAAAATAATCATGTGCCCGATGAAGCAACTGGCGCAACTGAAATGGCATAGTAGTTCCTTGAATAGTGGTCGGGTCAATATTCCCTCTGCATCAGAAATCAAAATCTGCCAACACCTTGTCAACAACCCTGGTCAGCACATCCACATCAACCAAAATATCCGTATGCGCATTGACAATCGTGCAGGGAATCAATCTGACCTGGTCGAGGGCTATCCCGGTCTTGACAATATGTACATGGGGGATATGGGACAATTCAATAAAGACCGTTTCCGGTTGGGCAAAGCAGGCGTTGACCGCAGCGGCTCCATGCATCAAGACCACCACCCTGGCATTTCTGACGGCAGTGATTTGATCTTTCACCGTCATCTCTTCAAAATATAACACTTTGAAACCACGGGCCTCCAGTTGGGCGGTCACCTGTTCCTCGTTCAACGCCCGGCGACGGGCGGCCTTGGCGCGGGAGATATAAATCAAACCTTGCGGGGGCGAGATTGTCTCCACACCCAGAGCAGGAAGCAATTTTTCTCGCAGCCAAGCCGCACATTGAAACAGGCCGCCACCGGGCAAAATCTCTGACGCATAGATCAGTGTCTCCACCTGCAACAGATTGCCAGTGAACAATTTTATCCGCTCTGGTGCAATACCCAACGCCACCAAAGTCTCCAACTGAAACGGCAGAAGAGGCGCACGAAGAATCAGTGGCAAAGACCGTAATTCTGGAATCACCTCCAGACACCACAGCCTGGGCAAAACCTCAAACAGCCAATGGCAATAATTTTCATTGGCATAGCCGATCAGCAGGAGGGCTGGCCCCTGGCAATATTGATCCACCCCTTTATCTATATAATATTTAACATCCAACTTCATTGTGGGTGCGGCACCGGCCATCCCGCCTACCGGAATATCGCACTGACTGGTACGCCTGGCACCATACCCACCCACAATGCCAAACCCCTCCAGCACCAAATGGCGGTCCAAGAACAACCCAAAGCCGGGAAAGCCGATACGCACATTCTCCAGTCGCGCGATACAGGCTGGCTGAGCATATGGCATAAAGCGACGGGTTCTGACATCAAGATTCAACCACTCCATCGGAGCGATTAATTCCTCATCATAGGGGTACAGATCTTCATACCCCTCCTTCTGGGCATATGTGCCTGGCACATAAGGGGTAGGTGACACAACATCCTGAAAACAAGAGACCAAATTTCCAGTACCCCCCAACAGTTCGGCGGGAGAGACCGGTTTGCACCACTTGTTCAGGGCAACATATTCATACGTGACCAGTTTTTCTGGTGGGGCAGAGGGAACCATGGAACGAGCGTCCCGATGCGCCGCAGGCTGATCGGGAAAATAGAGAAATTTATCCAGATAGCCGATCAGTTTTTCATCGCCATAACGCGCGCAGGCGAAGGCGTGACCGGCACGACGAATATTCTCACACGCCTCCCGGTGCTCGGCCATAAACCGTGCTATCGCCGCCAACTCGGTCAACGTGGCAAATTCCAGATAATGTTCCCCTGGAATAAAAAACCGGTGCATGTGCGGAGATGCTTCCTGCACCAGCAACGAGCCCCCGAGAAGGGTTGCAAAAGAGGGGTCAACCACCGGGCCAGCCTGATGGGGATCGCCCGCCCACTGAAGAAAACACGGATCCTGCGCAAGACTCCGTTCATGGCAACGGTCCAGCCGCAGTTTTTCTTCCGCCAGAAACGTCTCCGGTTTCTGCTGGACCGGCAGCCCCATGAGACGGGCCGCCTGCAACCAGAAGATTCGATAGCTGGTATTTTTACCGGCAAAGACCATGTGCGGCAGCAAAGGTTGATCCATCACCCCCACACCGCTGGCCTGCGGGATGGGCATATGCAGCACCTTGTCGGCCACTGCCGAACGGTCCCATACCGGCAGCGCAGGCGAAGTCGGATCCAGAATAACGTCCAGAACAGCCGCCGCCTTTTCCAGCAGAAGCGGATCCACCGAACCGGCGTCGAACAAAATGGCGGCCACTTTGAGAGACGGCATTTGCAGACGCAACGAGGCAAGCATTTCGACACGCGACTGATAGAGCATCTCTTCCAATACATAATCCCCACTCGGGGCAATCGGCCTATTGCCTGTATTGGTTTCCAAAACAAAACTATCGTCGAGAATCAGGAGTTCCGCCCCCCGTTGCTGACAAGCCTGGATAACAGCATGATAATCGTCACTTAAATTAAATCCCTTGACCGGACACAGCTCGGCCTGCCAGCCATAGGCGCGCATGGCCGCTACCAGGCGCGGTTCGACGGTCGCGGGACGCGGCCAAATCCGGTCAAAACGGGTAAACCGGTATTCAGGCATCACAAAACGCGGCCAGGTCTGCGTCACCGGGACCAACTCGCGCACGGCCACCACCACCCGTCGCGGCGAGCGCGGTGCTCCGGCTGGAGGCAATGGATAGGTGAGCAGGTTGGCCTGTTCCCGACCCCGCTGGCACATGGCCTCCAGCGATACGGGCGGTATGGCCGCATGCCAATCAATCATGTCCGGTAAAATGGCTTGAAACTGCGGTGCGGCGGCTTTCAAAATTTCAAAAACATGCTTTATTTGTAAAGTGTTGTCCGTTCTGGAAGCGGTTGCCAGAATGCGCGTCAACACGGGTGCCACAAAGCGCAGATAAAACTCTGCCGGATCGGTGTCGGTCCAATTGCTGGCAGTCTGCAAACCCGCCAATCCTCGTGCCATCTCCTGGGGAACCTGGTAGAGCAGACCGCCAACGCTGAGAGCGAAACAAATGATCGGCGAGCGGTACCCCTTGTTGGCGAGCAGCAACGCCAAAATATAGGCCGAGCGCACCCGGAATTTGGGCAACAGAATGTGAATGGCAGTAAAAACATCTTTCGGATCGTACAGTTTGCTCTGCACAAAGGCCAGAAACCCGGCATGGTCGCCGTTGGCATCCAGACGAAGCAGAGTCTCCAGAAAGACCCGTCCTTCCTGGCTCCTTGGCAATAGCATGTACGGCATTGCGCTGTTACTCCCCTCGCTCTTGTTGCAGGCGGCATTGCCCGTTTGTTGCGTCTGATACCAAATTGCAATCAGACGGGTAACGGCGTTGGCTGCGTCGTTACTGCACGTGGTTGTGAGTGACGCTTCCTTATTCCGTCATTCCCGCGCAGGCGGGAATCCAGCCAGCCCCGCAGAACTCCTGGATTCCCGCTTTCGCGGGAATGACGATAACGGGTGCCCGTGCCTGTCGCCTTGTTCCCCGTTCGATTGCAATTTGGTATGAAGCGGGTGTTATTGTGCCCTGCGGGCAAAAAAAAGCAACGGAAAAAAATGGGACTTTGCGCATCGTGTCAGCCACAGCGGGGGCTTCGCCCCTGGCCCCCACCCGACCCTGCACGGTCCCCGATGGGGGGGTGGGGGCAAAGCCCACAACGTGTTGATATGGTGTGCCTAACGGGGCTTCGCCCCGGACCCCACCAGGGGCTTTGCCCCTGGACCCCACCAGGGGGATAATCCCCCTGGACCCCTATGACTGCACAATATGCTTCGGATTTTTTAGTCAGCACACCAGGGTGACCCTATTCCGCCACCCACCCCTTGGCAATCGGCCCGGCCAGGGCTCGCCGATACAGATTTTCCAGGGTGACAACCAGCCGGTCACCCAGGCGGTTGACGCGCAACAGACGGTTGATGGCCCAGACCGTCACCCATGCCACCAGCACCCCGCCGATAATGTCCAAAGGAAAATGCACCCCCAGGTAAACCCGTGCCCAACCGACCAGCAAGCCAAGCCCCATCAAAACCCAACCCACCCGCTTGCGCGCCACCTGCCACCACAAGGCAAACGCCATCGCAAAACAAAATACCGTATGATTGCTCGGAAAGGAGGCCGTCGGAGCATGGACCAAATGGGTATAGCCAATACCCACCACAAAAGGACGGGGATGCGGCCACAGCCAGCGCAACAATGCGCTGAGCAAAAATCCCACAATAATGGCCAATACCGCCCGGACGACCAACTCCCGATGATAAGACAATCCCCACAACCACATGCTCAACAGCAGCAAGGGGAACAGATAGACCAGTCCCTTGGCCAAAAAAATGGCACCATACAGCGCGACAGGCGAAGGATCAGAGCCCGCGTTGATCAGCAAGAAAAAGGCCTGGTTGAACTGTTCCATGGTATAAACTCAGGTAAAATTTTAAATTGGCGGAGTCTTACCCCCACTGGCCACAGCTACCCTATGCACACAACTTTTGCAGGGGACCGGGGACTGGCACGCTCCCCGGTGGGGGTCTGGGGGCTGAAGCCCCCAACGTATTGATATTGTGTTCCTCACGGGGCTTCGCCCCAGACCCCACCAGGGGCTTTGCCCCTGGACCCCACCAGGGGGATAATCCCCCTGGACCCCTATAACCGCAGAATATGCTTCGGATTTTTTATCAGCATAAAGATGTGTGCATAGGGTAGCTGGCCACAGCCCGGATCAAAACCGCGCAAACCGCTCCTGACTGTCAAAAAATTCCGCCGTCTGCTGGGCCACAAAACGGGTAAAAGGCTGCCACGAACGGCTTTTGGTGGCCCCAAACTCCTGCAGCAAGGCGAGCACCAGCACAGGCGGTGCCCCATTGCCCGCCGGATCGGCACGAACCTCCGGCACCGTGGCCGCCCCCGGCTTGGCCACCACCCAAACCCGCCTGCTCTCCGCCGGTGGACGCCCGGTCGCTGCGGAACGCACCCACGGCGATGGCACCGTCTGCACCGGCGTATGCGAGACAGAAACAGATTGATAGGCCAATACAAGACCCGCCTCGGCGGCAACCGCTTCCGTCTCCCCGGTCACACCAGCAGACCATTCCGGTCGGGGATGCGGCACACCAGCGGCTCCCTGGGGCGATGCGCCAACAACCGCCTCCACCACAGACGGCGACGCCGTGGTCGTGGCAACGGACGGCTGAGCGGACGACTGACCGGGCGTCCCGGCGACCGACCGATTGGCCTCGGCCCGCGCCTTGCCCGACCCGACCGCCCCGCCAACCGGCTCCGTCCCGACAGCATACCCCCGCCCACCCTCTGGATGGGAACTGGAGTGGCTGGAGGGCGCGACAAACGGATGACGCGGTGCCGCCTGCAAGGCACGCACAATCTCCTGACTCCCCGCCCACACCTTTTCTCCCTGCTCGTTGACCGTATCGACCAGCGTTTGCAGTTGCAACGGCGTGGCCCGGCCAATCCTGGCATCCAGAGCCGCCACCGAACGGTTGACTTCGGTGGCCACCCGCTCCAGCAGGTGCATCTCCTCGCCCCGCTGCCGGGCCATGAGCTGCGTCACCTCGGCCAAGGCCGGTGCCAGCGTGTTCACACTGGCAAACAACCGCTCGCCCTGCTCGCTGACCGTATTGACCAGCGTCTTCATATTCAACGGCGTGGCCCGCCCAATCTTGGCATCCAGGGCCGCCACCGCCCGGTTGACCTCACTGACCACCTGCTGCATCAACTGCCGCTCTTCATGGCGTTGCCGCGCGAGAATGCGGGTCATCTCCTGCAAAACCGGCTGGAGCGTGGCCTGATCACCCGCCACCAAAGCCAGGTCGCTCGCCGCCGCCGGGTCCGCCGCGACCGGCGATGCCCCTTCTGCGGGCAACCGGATCGCCAAGTCCCCCCGCCATTGGGCCAACGACTGCCCCACCTCTTCCAGCAGGCGGGCAAAGGCGGCCTCATTGGCCGACACCAGCCGCTCCCCCTCCTGACGCCAGCCGTCCAACAAGGGTTGAATGCTGTGTGCATCCAAAACGGCCACCACCTCCTGCGCCGCAGGGGCCGCAGACAGGGCGGACGGCAGCCCAGCCAGGGGAGCCAACAACCCCGTCAATTGCCCCAGTACCTGCTGCTGGCCCGCCTGCAACCGTTCCCCCTCCACACGCATGGCCTGGGTGAGGCCACTGGTCAGCAGGGAAACCGTCTCTGGCGATACCCCGGCCAATTGTTGCGTCACCTCACGCAGCAAACCTGCCATGGCCGCCTCGCTGCTCTGCACCAACCGCTCCCCCTCCCGCTGCATCCGACCGAAGAACGCCTCCAGATCCAGCCCCGAACCGGCAGAAACCGCCAAACCGGACCCAGCCTGCTGCGCCAGGGCGGTCAACAGGCGATCCATGGCCTGCTCGTTGGCCTGCAACAACCGTTCCCCCTCGCCACGAATGGCTTTGACCAGAAGGGTCATATCGGGCAGGGTATTGGCGGCCCAAACCTTGCTCTCCAACGCGGCGGTCACGCTGTCCAACTGCTGGGCAATCCGGGCAAAACTGTTCTGCAACGCCTCGCCGGGCAGGGTTTGCCCACCCCCGGTTATCTGTTCCATCTCGCGCCGCAGCGTCGCAAAGAAGGGAGCCAATCCCACCTCACCCAGACTGGCCACCGCCTGTTCCATGCGCACGGCAACCCGTTCCAGCAACCCCTCCCGCTCTGTTGGCTGCAACTCGGCGAGGGTGGTGCTGGCGGTGGCTTCGGTCAAACGGCGACCCACCCCCTCCACCAGGGTGCGCATAGTCTCTTCATTGGTCCGCACCAGTTGCGCCCCCTCCTGACGCACGGCCCGCAGCAGAGGCTCCAGGCCCGATGCGGCGACAGAACCTTCGATCTTCTCCCCCAAGGCCACGATGACCTGTTCCATCTGCACACCCATCTGTTCCAGGAGAAGAGGCAACCTGTCCGCCCATCCATCCTGGCTTGGCCCCGCCGATGCCAACGCCAGCCGCAGCGTCTCCATGGTCTCCGCGTGGGCCGCCCACAAGCGCGCCCCCTCTTCCCGCACCACCGCCGCCAGGGGTTCCATATCCACCGCCACGGCAGCGGCTCCCGGCGTGGCCACACCCAGCCCGGCCACCCGCTCGTTCAGGAGCGCAATCGTCTGTTCCAACTGGCCCGCCATGCGCTGCCACGGCGACAGACCCGCCTCCCCCACCAACCGTTCCATCGCCGCTTCGTTGGCCTGGAGCAGACGCGCCCCCTCCTGTTGCAGATGAGCCAGCAACGGTTGCAGGTCCGGGGCCGGGAGTGTCTTGAGCGTCTCGCCCAGAGTCACGACGGTCTCTTGCAGTTGGCCCAGGCTGGTGGCAAATTGGCTGGCGGCGAGGTCCGACTTGCCCACCTGGGCCTGAAAGGTCGGCTGGGTGATCACCTGGTGCAGACGGTCGGCAATCTCCTGCAAATGCCGCGATTGTGCCCGCGTCTCCTGCAACTGATCCCGCCCCATCCGATCATCACCGGTCCATTCGATCCGTTCGAGCCACAACTGGCCCAGCAACAGGGACTCCCGCTCCAGGCGATGTTTTTGCCGTTTTTCTTCCCAGGTGAAGAACAGCGCAATGGAATAACCGGCGATGGAAGAGAGAAACTTGACGGAGGCGGCATTGAGCAGGCCCATCAGGGCACTCTGGGTTGCGTACAAATCGCCGCTCGCCATCCCCCGAATGGTAAAATGGATCGCCGCGACCAGGCCGATCAGGGTCAACAAAACCCCCACCCCCAACAGCAGATTGGGAATGGTCCGATAATAATACTGGGCCGCCTCCCGCCCCATCAGGTCGTTGGCATTAAAAAAGTGGCTCGGATCCCGACTGCCGCGCAAAGGGGTACCCCGCACCGGGGAGACCACCAGGGTTTTGCTGAAGGCCGACCAGGCGGGTGCCAACAGACGGTATTTGGCAAAAGATTCCTGCACTTCGGCATAACGGGCCGCAAAGGCGATCGGCTCTTCCGGCGTCTCTTCCAACTGTCGCCGCATCTCCACCAATTGCCGGTGCAAGGGACGAAAAAAATGACCCTGTAAGGCAAACCAATGGACGCCTCCCCACAGCAGGAGAAAACCCACTGTGGCCCAGGGTGCCCAGGCATGATTCAGCAACTGCAGAGTCCAATCCAACATGCGGCTCTCCGTCAAAGTTTTGGACATGTCACCGCGCCATTTCCGCCCCAGCAGCCACCCGGTTTGCGTCCTGTCATCCCACCCGCACGGGCAAAAACCCAGCCAATGGCTTGGAATGGATAGACTTCTAGCGACGCGAGCAGGAGATTTTCTGCGCGGGAACGACGTTTTTTCTTTTTTCCGTAAGCCTTATACGGCCCTCGGCGGCTGTCTTGCAAAATTTGTGCTAAAATTATTGAAACTCCCGCACAGAGTGATTCTGTCCGGTTGTGTGCAGCGTTGTGGTCAGCAAGAAACCGTTTGCGGGTCCAGGGGGATCATCCCCCTGGCGGGTCCAGGGCAGAGCCCTGGTGGGGTTCGGGGCAAAGCCCCGTTGGCCGAAACAAGGCACGAGGCCGAATCGATATACTGCACGCGGTCATAAACGACACTTCCTGTTCCGTCATTCCCGCGCAGGCGGGAATCCACTGGGTCTGTTGGACCCCCTGGATTCCCGCCTGCGCGGGAAGGACGATGAAAATATTCGACCAAAACGCCCCAATACCCACTCCTGGATTCCCGCCTGCGCGGGAATGACTCGAAGGGGTTGAGGATCCCTGTACCATGTTTTCCTGGATTCCCGCCTGCGCGGGAATGACGATACTCGTCAATTGTGACCGTGCGCAGTATACTTCACCCCTCGCCCGTCTGAAACTCCAGCACCACGCCCTGGATGATGATCAGACTGCCGTTGGCCAGGGGCTGTTGACGGATCAATTTGCGATTATTCAACAAGACGCCCGGTTCGGAAGGAGAGATGTCGTAACCGGCCCCCCGGTGACGGATCACGGCGGCCACGGCGGGGGCATTGGCATCGGTCAGGCGCACATCTGCGTAGGCGGCGGCCCCGATGAGGGTGGCTTCTCCGCCGAGGAGATAATGGGTCTGGGCCAACGCGCCCGAACGGACCCAGAGCACACCGGGATGGACGGGAGGTTGGGCGGTTGGGGTATAAAAAAGAGTGGCGGCCTCGGCATCACCGGTGGGAATTTCCCACTCCATGGTGGAGCGCAGAAAGGTATCGGGATCCTGGCCCGTTTTGGGCGCGGCGGCGATGGCATTATCCAGTTCGTCATGTTCGACAAACAGCAAGGTATGCTTGCCGATGAGGATGGCGTCGCCATCGTGGAGTTCTGTCTCGGTCACCCGCACCCCGTTGACAAAGGTGCCGTTGCTGCTTTGCAAGTCACGCAGATAAAAGCGGCCCCTGGCCCGGACAATTTCGGCATGACGGCGGGATATGGCCAGATTTTCGACCGGGATGTCATTGGTTGAGGTACGACCGATGGTGGTCGTCTCCTTGTGCAATATGATGTGGCCGCGCACCATCTCCTTGAATTTGATGATGACCTTTGCCATACCCTGAACCCCCTGGCCCACCTGTCTGTTCCTGCGAAAACCCGCAACCAGCCCCAACCCGGTGGGAAGTATAGCAGAAGAGAGACGGCGGGGAAAAGAGATGGTTTGCGGAAAGGCGGATTCCTGTCGGCCCGCAGGGTGATTATTCTCGGTATGCTCTCTTGGGCAAATCACCAGGGCGGGTTCCTTGTTATGTTTTGATGGCGTCAAACCAATAATAAGGAAATCCATGTTTATTTTTCGGCCCGGAAAATGTTCTGGTAAGGCCGGAAGCGGAAGATGCGGTTTCTCTGGCAACTCGACCAGTCCCGCCACCAATGGGTTGGCTGCCGGGTATTGGATACCCAGTTCCGACGCCACGTGCGCGACGTTGACTGCCGGACGCCGGTAGAGCAATGGGATCAAACGGCGACCGTTTTCCGCCCGTCGTCCCAACGTCACGATGCGGTCGTCAATCTCCTGGCGCACCCTCTGCGGCGATCAAAAATTGGGCCTTGATCATCGTTACGTCCACGAACTCTCCTGGATGCCCGCCTTCGCGGGCATGACGGGAATGGGTATGACACGAAATTCGCTCGTCATTCCCGCGAAGGCGGGAATCCAGGGTTCCGGGAATGGGTATGACACGAAATTCGCTCGTCATTCCCGCGAAGGCGGGAATCCAGGGTTCTGACTGGAAGGGCCGAAACGATGATCAGTGCCAACAATTCACGGTAAATTTGTTCTCGGCCAGGGAAGCTACGAAACGGTAGCGCGACAGGTGTTTTGCGTCATACGGAGGTAGTCAAATACCAACCGCACACTCATAGTCAGTTGCCGCATCTTCTGAGCTACAT
>JADFYM010000057.1 GCA_015233035.1 Magnetococcales bacterium | reverse complement strand
CCTTCGCGGGCATGACGGAACCAGGCCAAGGATGAAGCGTACCCGTGAATTTGGATTTGTCGGCCCACTGCGGGCCCGACCGGGCTGATTGGATTGGTGGGTCTGTTATTGGGGGCTTTGCCCCCAAACCCCCACCAGGGGCTTCGCCCCTGGACCCCACCAGGGGGATAATCCCCCTGGACCCCTATAACAAGGTCTGGGGAGACCACTCTCCATCAACCCTGAAACAGGACTCTGATGTGTCATGGCATGGGGTGGCATCGCTCTCCAATCTTCCCGCCGAAGACGGATCCTTTTAGGCTCCCTCCTTGCTTTGTATCTGGGCGGATGCTCGGCCCCGGAAGAGACACGAGAGACGTGTGAAGTAGGCCACCTCTTCACCTGTCAGGAGACCAAATCACTCACCCAACCGGGCGTGATTCAGCAGGCAGCGGTCTTTCCACAAGGAGACAAACTGTATGCCAAAGTGGAGCTGGACCAAAATTTTCTCAAGCAACTCACCGAATTTTTGAACGATGGGGAACCGCTGTGGGCGACCTACCGGTTTCGTTTGTATCGCACCCACCCCTGGTGGCCCGATTTGCGGATCAGCAAGGTCACGCTGAAACGGCGGTTGCGCCTGCGTCTGATTACCCGCCGTTTTGAAATGTTGGATGGCCAAACCGGACAGATTCAATATACCAGCAGTCCTGAAGAGGCCATGAGCTTTTTGGGGGCCCCACGTTATGTCCTGCTCGGCATTCTGGGCGACGAAGGCAAATCTCTCTCTGCCGACCGGGCCTACCGGCTGAATGTTGATCTCACCCTGGAACATGAGGATCTCTCCTCTTTGTTTCACTTGTTGGATCAATGGTTCCGCTTTGGCCAATCCGGCACATTCCGCTTCCAGGTGGCTTACACACCATGAAAACCTCTCCCAAATCGCTGCGCGCCTGGATTTTGCCCCTGTTGTTTGCGGTAGTGGTCATCACCGTACTGACCGGACAAGGGTTGCGCGGCATGGCGACCATGGAAAGCGGCAAATATGGCCTGTTTTTTCTGGTTTTGCTGTACGTCAACCTGTTTTTGGTGCTGGCATTGGGCGTGCTGGTGGTACGCAATCTGTACCGCCTGTGGTCGGATCGACGCCAGCGACGCACCGGTTCCAGACTGCGCACCCGCATGGCCCTCATGTTTGTGGCACTCTCCCTGGTGCCGACGCTGATTGTGGCCATTCTGTCGGTCAATTTTCTCAATCGTGGCGTGGATACCTGGTTTTCTGATCAGATTTCGCAGGCATTGGAAAATTCGCTGGAGGTCTCCCGAGCCTACTATGGGGAAAATCAGCGCGTCGTGCGTCATGATGCCGAGTCCATCATTCGCAACCGGGCCATTACCACCGCCTTGGCCTTGCAGGACGATGAAGCCACCTCGGCGGTGCTGGAGGTGGAACGGGTGGCCCGTGGTCTGGATGAAATTACCATCATCCGTTCCGATGGCACCCGCATCGCCAGTGCCGGCAATCTGCCGTTTGACCCCATACCGGATCTCGGTCCTTTGACGGATGGCTCCTCCCGCTCGTTGCTGGTCACCAATGACAGCGGTGACCGGGTCCGCGCCTTTGTCCGTCTGGGCGAAGATCTGTATCTCTCGGCCGGTCACTGGATTGACCGCCAAATTCTGGGTCAGATGGATATGATCGAATCGGTCTACGTCCATTATCACCGTCTGCGGGCCTCCCACGGTTTATTGAAAGCCAACCATACCGTCACCCTGGCCTTGATTTCCCTGTTGCTGTTGCTGGCGGCCATCTGGTCCGGCCTGCATATTGCCGATGAATTGACGGATCCGATTACCGAGTTGGTGGTGGGTACGCGCAAGGTCGCCATCGGTGATCTGTCCGTAACCTTGTCGGTGACGGGCGACGATGAACTGGCCACGCTGATGGCTTCGTTTAATGCCATGACCCGCAAGCTTATGGAAAATCAGCAGGAGTTGCAAAGCACCAATGCCCTGTTGGAAGAACGGCGACGCTTCATGGCGGCCATTGTCGGCAATATTTCGGCGGGCGTGGTCAGTGTCAACCGGTTTGATGAGATTACCTTGATGAATCCGGCGGCGGGCATTCTCCTGAACCGCTCCCCGGAACAGGCGATCGGTCAACCCTTTACCGATATTATTCCCGAAGAGGTGTTTCAGATCTTGCAGCCGTTGTTGCAACAAGGCAAATCCCGCCAGACCCATCCGGCACGGGACGGAGCGGGTCAGCAGGCTCCCCGGGACGGAGAAAAGGAAGAGATACTGTCACCCGCCAACAAAAATTTGTCGGTGCAGATTCAGTTGCAGGGACCGGAAAAACCCAGAACCCTGCTGGCCCGCCTGACTTTGCTGGAAGACAGCGAGGGGATCAGTCGCGGGTTTATTCTCACCTTTGACGACCTGACCGAGGTGCTGATCGCCCAGCGTACCCATGCCTGGAGTGAAGTGGCCCGCCGCATTGCCCATGAGATTAAAAATCCCCTAACCCCCATTCAACTGTGGGCCCAGCGGATGCGCCGCAAATATCTCCAACCGATCGCCAACGAACGCCGTGACTGGCATGTGCTGGACGAAGGAACCGAAACCATCATCAATCAGGTGGAGGAGTTGCGCATCCTGGTCAATGAATTTTCCACATTTTCCAGGCTGCCCCGGCCCAACCTGAAAGAGGAGGATATCGCCGCCACCATTGGCGAAGCGTTGCGTCTCCATGCGGCGGAGTTGAGCAAAGTGACCGTGACCACCCAGTTTACCCAAACCACCTCACGCTGTCCCCATGACCGCAGTCAGATCAAACAGGTGATCACCAATCTGATCAACAACAGCCTGGCCGCCATTGCGGAACACAATGATACCGCCCAGTTGTCCATTACCACCGATGTGACACAGGAGGGTGGCTGGTTTTTGTTGCAGGTGGCCGACAGCGGTGGCGGCATTCCGCCCGCCAATCGAGACCGGGTGTTTGAGCCCTATTTTACCACCAAGAAAAAAGGCACCGGCCTGGGCTTGCCCATTGTGAAAAAAATTATCGAAGATCATGGTGGAATCATTCGCATCACCGATTCCCAATGGGGGGGCACCCTGGTGGAGGTACAACTGCCCTTGCGTACCATGACCTTTCCTGGATAAATCAAGCGTTCCATTATTGTCACAGCAACAAGGGAGTCACCTCGTCACCATGAAACACACCATTTTGATTGTGGACGATGAAGAATCCATCCGTACCAGTTTGCGGGGCATCCTGGAAGACGAGCGGTATACCGTTCTGGAGGCCTCTTCCGGGGAGGCGGCCCTGGAGATTCTGGAAAAACAACCGGTTTCTTCTGTCCTGCTGGATATTTGGATGGAAGGCATCGATGGCGTGGAAACCCTGCGCCGGATCAAGACCCACGGCATCGGCAAAGAGTTGAACGCGGATGTCCCGATCATCATGATGTCGGGTCATGGCACCATTGAGACAGCCGTCACGGCCACCAAGGAGGGGGCGTATGACTTTTTGGAAAAACCGTTGTCGCTGGATCGCATTCTGTTATTGTTGGAGCGTTCCATCCGGGAATGGTTGCTCATCCGGGAAAATCGTCTGTTGCGGGCACGAGTGGACAGCGCGCCACCCATGATCGGGGCCTCGCCCGTCATGCAGGCTCTGGAACAGCAAATGCGGCGGATGGCCCCAACCGACGGTTGGGTTTTGCTCACGGGTGAAAACGGGACGGGCAAGGAAGTGGCGGCCCGCCGGGTGCATGAACTCTCCAAGCGGGCCAACGGTCCCTTCATCGCCGTCAATTCGGCGGCAATCCCGGAAAAATCGATTGAAACAGAGCTGTTTGGCCGCGAAAAAACGGGACCCAACGGGGGATTGATCGTCCAACCCGGCCGCTTTGAACAGAGCAATCACGGCACCCTTTTTCTGGATGCGGTGGGCGACATGCCGCTCAAAACCCAGGCAAAAATCTTGCGCGCCCTGCAGGAACAACAATTTGAACGGGTGGGAGGACAACAGCCCATTCAGGTGGAGGTCCGGGTGATCGCCGCCTCCAACAAAAATCTGGAGACCGAGATTGCCGAAGGCCGTTTCCGTCAGGATCTCTATTATCGGCTCAACGTCATCCCGTTGCACATTCCGCCCCTGCGCGAACGGTTGGAAGATATCCCCTTGCTGGTGGAACATTTCACGGCCATGCAGCAGGCCAACATGACCCAAACCCGGTGTTTTTCCCAAGAGGCATTGCGCATCTTGCAGACCTATCATTGGCCGGGCAATGTCCGCGAATTGAAAAATCTGGTGGAACGACTGTTGATCATGGCCCTGGGCCCCGAGATTGAACCCAATGATCTGCCGGAGTTTCTCTACCGGAAAGAGGTCGCGGACGCAGGCTATCCCTGGCACACCGTGATGGAACAAAATCTGCGTGAGGCCAGGGAAATGTTTGAACGGATTTATCTCAAGAACCAACTGGAACGGCAACAAGGCAATATTTCCCGTACCGCCGAGGTGATCGGCATGGAACGTTCAGCCTTGCATCGGAAATTGAAGACGTTGGGTCTGGGGTGAACAGGATGCGGTTCAGTTTTGACAAGAGGCAAATTGATCACGCAATTTGGCCACGCTGGGAATATGAATGGCGTGGCCATGCACCTGGATCAACCCTGTTTCACTCAATTTGCGCAACAGGCGTGAGAGAGAGGCCGGCTGTACGGAGATATGAGCCGCCAGCACCTGTTTGGGAATGCTCAGGATGATTTCGGTCTCGCCCTCGACCCCTGCGGGTACCCGTTCCAGGAGATACCGCACAAAACGGCAAGGGGCCTTTTGCAAACTGATACCATCGATCTGCTGGAGTTGGTTTTGCAGACGACAACTCAACAAACCCAACATGCGGAACGCGGTTTCCGGGGATTCGCGCAGGACACGGAGAAAAACGGCATTTTTAAAGGCATACACGTCACTGTCCTGCAACGCCGCCGCATGAACGGGATAGCGGTTTTTTTCCAGAAACATCAATGCCTCGCCAAAGGTTTGACCAGGAGTGATGATGCGCAACACCTTTTCCTGCCCCTCTTCTGACAGCAGAAAGAGCCGGATCATGCCTCGGGCCACCATGAAAAACCGGTCTGCCTGCTCGCGTTCGGCAAAAAGTGTCTCATCCCGTTTCAGGGAGAGGATCGTGGACTCCCGACGCACGGCCTCCCATTGAGCAGGAGAGAGCGCGGAAAACAGTTCCGACTGACGGATAAGGGTTCCTCGGAAGAGATGACGGGCCATATCGTGATCCTTTGTTGAAATATCCTTAACAACGCCCCCACTTTTCCGATACACTCTACAGGTTCTGGCTGGAGTGGATGGCGAAAGCATGGTTGAGGATGCTTGGCTGAGTGGGTTTTTGTCAAGGGAGAACGGCAGATGAGTGTGTGGCATACAGGAGGCAGCAGCCTGTCCGGGGCAGGTGTGCGTGGACTGACCGGGCGGGAGGATACTCCCACAGGCAAGGGATGCGGACAAATTGTGTGGGTGACGGTTTTGGCGTTGCTTCTGGCGGCCTGTGTTCCCCATGCGCAGGAAGGAGCACCTGTGCAACAAACCGGTCTGGCCCTGGATCTGCCGCTTGATCCCGCCGCCCCCACCAGACAGCGCGTTGCCCAGCCCGTCCAGACAGAGCCGCCCCCACTGGGCAGTGGCTCTGCGACGCGGGAACCCGGTGTTTCTCCGAAAAATTGGAACGCACCCGTTCGGGAGTTTGGGGTGCCCGCACGGGATCCCCACATGATGGCGGAAGAGTCTGGCGCAGTTGTGCGGCAACATGGCCCGGTCGGCAAGAAAGCGAAACATGTTGTAAAGAAGAGAAAATCTTCGGCGAAGAAAAAATCTTTCGTGAAGAAGAAACGGCCTGTTGTGAAAAAGAGACACGCTGCCCGGAAAAAAGCCGCCCTTTGCCAATGCCCTCAGCCGCAAACGCACAAAAAAGCAGCGGTTAAAGTCGTGCCAAAGCCGGTAAAAAAGGCACCGGAGGCATCGCCCCCTGAATAAGGGAAACGGGTGTACCCATTTTGTGCGGCAATCGTTCTGCGGGCCTTGATCATCGTTTCGTCCACAAACTCTCCTGGATGCCCGCCTTCGCGGGCATGACGGGAATGGGTATGACACGAAATTCGCTCGTCATTCCCGCGAAGGCGGGAATCCAGGGTTCTGACTGGAATGGCCGAAACGATGATCAAGGCCGTTCTGCGGGTCCAGGGGGATCATCCCCCTGGTGGGGTCCAGGGGCAAAGCCCCTGGTGGGGTCCGGGGCGAAGCCCCGAACGCGGAATCACGGGTTTGTTTTCCGTGCGGCAGATCATTCTGCGGATTTTTCTTTAGAAGGAGGATGTCAATGCGGACCTGTTTACGGAAAACCAAATGGATGGGCGTACTGATGGGCGTTGCCCTGGCGGGTGCGACCGTGGTTTCACCCCGCCCGGCCCACGCCGAGGGTTATTTCTGGGATGGCTGGTTTGGTGGCGGGTCGGCGGCGGTGCAATCCGTCCCCCATGCTGCCAATGGGCTGGCCATCTACAATACGCCTTCCCGTTCCTGGGCCGGTTTGCCCGCCATCGTCTATGCCTCGGTGCCGACGACAGACGGACATTATCCGGTCGCTCCGCAGCATGTCGTGGCCGGAATGCCCGTGCAAACGGTGCCTGTGCAACCGGTGGTGGTGCAGTCCAAGCCGATGGGTGTGTACAGAGGAGGCGACGAATGAAAACCAGGATGAGCGGGATGGGCAGGGGAATCGGGGTGGCCGTGGGCTGTTGGCTGGGCCTGGGCATCGCGGTGCCGTCGCTGGCGGACACCATTTATTATCCGGGCTATTTGGCATATTATCCTTATGGAGATGGCAGTTTTGTCTACACCCTGCCCCACCCAGAGACCGCCCCCGAGACGCATGTCGTGCCGTTGCGTCCGCCGCAAGTTGTGGAGGCTCCGGCTGGATTGCCGGTACCCTCCATGGCATCCTTTTCGCCCAACCAGGCTGAGGTGTCGCGGGTCATGCTGGCTGGATATTCCGTGCACGTGGGCAGTTTTCTGAAATCGGCGGATGCGGAAGAACTGGAGGACCGGTTGCAGCAACTGAATCTGCCCTTTTTCCTGGCCCCTGCGGTGATCAACGGAACCTCCTATACGCAACTGCATGTCGGGCCGTTCCATGCGCAGGACCAGGCGTTTGTTGCATCCGATACCATACGGGACAGCCTGGGTTTGCAGGGGGTTGTGTTGTCGCACGGACCGCAACAGACCTCCTCTGGCCATTAAACCGCACCAACAAGACCAGAGTTGCAACCCGTCCTGGGGGGGACGGAGAACCGCCCTCCCCAGCCCCCCACCCTTTTTTTGCAATCCTTTTGCTGTTGCACGTTATCCATGGTGTTTCCTGATTAGATTAACCAATGAGGAAATTGCAAAATGCACGAGAATATGAGAAAAACGTCATTCCCGCGCAGGCGGGAATCCAGGAGTTCCCGAGGGTTGGCTGGATTCCCGCTTTCGCGGGAATGACAGAATCGGGCATTTTGCCATTACCTCAAATTAAAAACCAACCATTTTTCAGGAGTCATGCTGTATGAACCGTCTCGACACAAACGGACAACCTCCCCGCACCACATCGAACCCCACGACAGCGGAAATCAAAGAGGCCCGTTTTGAAGCATCCAAAAAGGTCACCTATATGGGTGTGCTGCTGGATGCCCTCCTCACCCTGATCAAGATTTTTGCCGGTGTGATGGGACACTCCGCCGCCATGATCGCCGAAGGGTTGCACTCTTCCACCGACCTGATCTCTGATTTTGCCATCCTGATCGGCCTGCATATGGCCAAAAAAGATGCCGATGCCGACCATCCTTACGGTCACGGCAAATATGAAGCCGTTGCCACCCTCTTTCTGGCTCTGGCCCTGATCGGGGTGGCCCTGGGTATTGTCCTCGATGCCGCCCACCGCATTCATGATGAAAATCTGCCCACCCCGGAGATGATTGCCCTGTATGTGGCCCTCTTTTCCATTGTGGCCAAAGAGGTCATGTTCCGTTACGCCCGTCGTATTGGGGAAAAGTATGACTCCAAGATTATCATGGCCACCGCCTGGCAACACCGGGCCGACGCCGTCGCCTCTTTGGCCGCTCTGGCCGGTATCGCGGGCGCAATCCTGGGCTGGCCGATCCTGGACCCGATTGCCGCCATCGCCGTGGCCGGTTTTATCGCCAAGGTGGGCGGCGAGTTTACTGTACAAGCCCTGCGGGAACTCACCGATTCCACCGAAGCCATTGACGAGGATGTCCGTGCCCAGATTTCCCAAATCATGGCCAGCCTGCCAGAAGTCAAATCGATCCATCTGATGAAGTCCAGACGACTGGGCGGCGACATTCTGGTGGAAGCCCATCTGGTGGTGCAAGAGGATATTTCTGTTTCCGAAGGACATCAGGTGGCGGACAAGATGCGCAGTCACTTGTTTGCAGAAGTGAAAGCCATCACCGACGTGATGATTCACATCGATACGCTCACGGAACAGGAAGAAGATCAAATGCCCATCTATGCGGGTCGGCGCGAATTGCAACAGCGGGTGGAGGCCATCCTGGGCGATTTGCCAGCCCTGGACCACCTGCACGCACAAACCCCCCACTATACCTTGCGAGGCATCAACCTGGATTTGCAACTGGTGCCGGCCCGCACTGCCAGTCTGGAGGCCATCCAAGCCGCCGCCGATGGACTGGGCCACACGCTGGTGCAACGGTACCCCGATATATGCAAAGTCACCACCAGCATGCCCCTGGTGACGGTCATCCCCCCCGAACCCTCGGAGCCAAAGGAAGGGCGTTGAGTGACTGACCAACAGCAACCCTCATTGGGTCCGTCGCCCGCCCCATCCCATCGACGGCAAATCACTCTGGGCAAGATCCTGGCGGTCGTCATGCTGGTCACCGTATTGGCGACCGCCACCATTTTCCATCTTTCCTGGCAAAGGGCATTCCATCAGAGTGTCTTTGACCTGGCCCAGAAACTCAGCAACCGGATCACCTCTGAAATTGCTTATGAGGTGAGCCTTTTGCTGGGCGGTGCCAGTTCCGAGGTGCGCCAGCTCCACAAACTTTTGACGGCAGAGGTGGTCAGCCTCACGGACAACAAAGCCAAAGAGGTTCTGTTCCTGTCCACATTGCAAGCCAATCCCCATTTTTCCTGGATTACCTTGGGATTTCCCAATGGTAACTTTTTTGGCGCGCAACGGCAGAGTCCCGACAAATTTCGGTCGGTTGAACGGATCTGGAACCCAAGCACCCATCTGGCCACCAGCACAGACCGGTTTTTTCAACGGGATGGTGATGACTTGAGCTTCACCCAAACCCTGGTCAACGAGGTGCGCTATTTTGCCCCGGAACGGGCCTGGTATCGCGAGGCCGTCCGCTCTGGCCGACGCATTTGGACCGATGTCTACATCTATGCCTCCAGCCAGAAACCCGGTATTGATGTGGCCATGCCACTGGAAAAAAATGGCCAGACGATTGGCGCGATTGCCATTGGCATAGAACTGGACCAGATTTCTCAATATTTACACAGTATTGATGTCGGCAAATCCGGCATCAGTTTTATTGTGGACCGACGTTCGGAATTGATCGCCTATCCTGATGTCTCAGAGGTGGTGGTGACGGATAATGTCGGCGAAAAGTTTAAATTTGGCCGCCTGTCCAATGCCCGGGCACCCCTGTTGCGGGTGGCCGCCAAGGCAACCGAAGAGTGGGACCTCAGCAAAATACAAGCCATCAGCAACCATGTGGAAATGGTGGACGAAGCGGAATATCTGGTGACCTTGTCGCCTTCCATCCATAGCGATTGGCTGATTGGCACCGTCATCCCCATGAAAGAATTTGTCTCTGAAGTGGATGCCATCCAAAACCGCCTGCTGTTGTTTGTGGGTATCGCGATCCTGCTGTTGAGTATACTGGTTCTGGCCTGGATCCGGGCCTTCCTGGTAAAACCGTTGACGACCACCACCGAACTGATCACCCAGATCGGTCAAGGGGGCAACTGGCAGGAAGAGGTGGTGCAATCTTCTCCCATTGTCGAAATCGACCTGCTTATCCTGGCCATGCAACGCATGGGACGGGATTTGTTGACCCTGCGCAACCGGGAACGCGAGCAGGCAGAAACCCGGCTGAACCAGGAACGCAGCTTTGCCCAACTCAACCGGTCCATGCGGGAGGCAGAAAGCATTGCCGCCTTGTGTCGGGTGGGACTTGATTTTTTGATTCGGGCCTTGGATGCCCAGGTGGGTGCCATCTACTTGGTGGAAGAGGATGGTCTCTTGCGCCTGGCGGCCCATTATGCCCTGCCCTGCGATCCGCTGACGGAACCACGGGATCTGCGGGATGAATGGTTGGGATCGGTCCTTCTGGAAAAGAAGATGAAAATTCTCGCCGATATTCCATCCGGTCGCTTTATCATTCATACCGGGACGTTGGACATACTCCCGACCACGATCATTGCCCTGCCGCTCCTCCAGAATGAACAAGCGCATGGCGTGTTGACCCTGGGCAGTGTCACACCCTTTATCGACACACACCTGGATTTTGCCCAGCGGGTGGCCAGTGCCATCACGGTGGCCGTCACCGGCATTCGCTCCATCATGCGCAACCGGGACCTGTTGAGCCAGACCATGGAGCAGAAAGAGGCGTTGGCCCTCAGTCAGCATGAACTCAACAAGACCATCGATCAGTTAAAGCAAACCAGTGAATACAAGTCCCAATTTTTGGCCAACATGAGCCATGAAATCCGTACTCCCATCAACGCCGTCATTGGGATGAGCTATCTGACGTTGCGGACACGGTTGACCGACACGCAACACGATTATTTGAGCAAGATTCACTCCTCGGCCCACGCCCTCCTGGGCATTATCAACGATATCCTCGATTTTTCCAAGATTGAAGCCGGAGAGATGCGCATGGAGTCGGTTGCCTTCGAGTTGGATGAGGTCATGGACAACCTGGCCAACATGGTGTGCGTCAAGGCGGAGGAAAAAGGGTTGCATCTTCTTTTTTCCCGTCTCAAAGATGTGCCCAACCTTTTGCTGGGCGATCCCCTCCGTCTGGGGCAAATCCTGACCAATTTGACCAACAATGCGGTCAAATTTACGGAAAAAGGGGATATAGTCATCCACATCGAGCGCGTCCAGGAGCAGGACAAACGGGTGGAACTGCGCTTCAGCGTCGAAGACTCGGGCATAGGGTTGACGCAAGCACAGATCAGCCAGTTGTTCAACCCCTTCTCGCAGGCCGATGCCTCCACGACGCGCAAATATGGCGGTACCGGTCTGGGCCTTTCCATCTGCAAGCATCTGGTGGAGATGATGGAGGGCAAAATCGGGGTGGACAGTGAAAAGGGCAAAGGGAGTGTGTTTCACTTCACCGTCTGGTTTGGCCTGCAGGCATCACCCAAGAAAGATGTCTGGCAGTTGGATGCCCATTGGCGGGATATGGCGGTCCTGGTGGTGGACGACCATGCCCGTTTTCGGCAGATCTGCCGGGCCATGGTTGAATCTTTCTCCCTGCACTGCCATGCCGTGGCGTCGGGACAAGCCGCCCTGGAAGCGATAGAAAAGCAGGCAGCCGATGGCCAGGCCAAGCCCTATCAGCTGGCGATCATTAACTGGAAAATGGCGGGCATGAACGGTCTGGAACTCTCCCGGCGCATCAAAGAAAACCCGCATCTGGTCAATCCACCCCGCATCATTCTGGTGACACCCTACAGTCGCGAGGAGGTGATTCCGCAAACAGAGCGGTTTTTGTGCGATGGTTTTCTGCCCAAACCGGTCACTCCGTCACAGTTTTTTTCGGCCGTCATGACGGCGTTTGGCAAAAAGAAGGCACAAGGGAGACCCGGCAGAAAGCTGGATCCGGTGCAGAATACGCAAGCCGCCCAAAAGATTTTGGGGGCCAAGGTATTGCTGGCGGACGACAACAAGATCAACCAGCAGGTGACCGCCGCCCTGTTGGAGGGACATGGGCTCCTGGTGACGGTGGTTGGCACAGGACGGGAAGCGGTGGTCGCGGCGGGCAAGGACCATTTTGACATTGTGTTGATGGATATCCAAATGCCGGAAATGGATGGTTTTCAGGCAACCCATCTGATTCGTCAACAGCCGTCCGGCAAGACATTGCCGATTATCGCCCTGACGGCCCATGCCATGGTCGGCGACCGGGAAAAATCTTTGCAAGCTGGCATGGACGATCATATCACCAAGCCCATTGATCCAGACACGCTCTTCAGGACGTTGGTCCAGTGGATTCCCCCCAAAGAGCGGGCCATACCCCACCTGGGTGAGGAACCGGCAGGGCAAACAACGACAGAGACGGCGGCACCCCAGCCGTGGCCCGGCATTGATCTGGAGGCCGGACTGCGCCAAGTGGGCGGTGACCATGCCCTGCTGCGCAAATTGCTCCGGGAGTTTCATCAGGACTACCGGGATGTCGTCGCCACCCTCCGCCAGGCGATGGCACAAAACCGGCGCGAGGAAATGTTGCGCCTGCTCCACACCATCAAGGGTATTGCCGGATCGTTGGGTGCCCAGAACCTGCACCGGGTCACACGGGACTGGGAAACCGCCCTCAAATCGGGATCAGACACCGTTACAGACATGTTACCGGAACGGTTTGAGCAGGAGATTACCATTGTCTTTCAGGGTATTATGCTCTTGCAAGCGGCCCCTGCACCACAACCCGCCCAGGCCACCGGGACATCCACCCCAGCCGTGGACCATGCGGCCCTCACCCCATTGTTCCAGGAGGTTGCCCCACTGTTGTATGCGGGACATTCCTCGGCGGGAGAAAAATTCGGGGAGATCATGGCACTGTTGGGCCACTCTGCCCATGCCTCGGCGTGCCAATCGATCCAATCCATGATTGAGGATTATTCCTTCAAAGAGGCCTGGGACGCGCTCGACCAATTGGCCCGCGCGTTGAAAATATCCCTGCGTGAGGAGGAGCGGTAATGGATCGTCGGGGTCGGGTGCTCATTGTGGATGATGAACGGTTCAACATTACCATACTCCTGAATCTGTTGCGCGCCTATTGTGACACCATGGTGGCCAAGGATGGCGAGCAGGCTTTGCGCAGTGCCCAGTCGGCGACTCCCCCGGATCTGATTTTGCTGGATATCATGATGCCGGGAATGGATGGCTATGAGGTATGCCGCCAACTCAAGGCCAATGACGCGACACGGGCCATTCCGATCATTTTTATCACGGCCATGCACGATGTGGCGGATGAAGTCAAAGGGTTTGAGCTGGGAGCGGTTGATTATATCGCAAAACCCTTCAGTCCGCCCGTTGTCCATGCGCGGGTGCGGACGCACCTGGAAAACGTGATGGCCCGCAACAGAATCCAAACCCTGAATGATGATCTGAAACAGGTTTTGGCCGAGCAAAAAAGGGCTTACCAAGAGTTGCATCAAACCCGCGTGGAATTGGCCGAAACGCAGATTATCGCTACATTGACCAAGGTTTTTGAAAAATTTGTACCCAAGCAATTTCTGGAACGCATTGCCAAAGAGGGTTTGGAACATATCAAGCCGGGTACGGTCGAATTGAGCACCATCACGGTCATGTTCAGCGACATACGTTCCTTTACCAAGCTGTCCGAGCAGATGTCCCCGAGTGATATTTTTTCCTTGTTGAACAGTTATATCGGGCGCATGCAGATCCCCATTGAACGACACAATGGCTTTATCGACAAATTTATCGGGGATGCCATCATGGCCCTGTTTGATGGGGCGGGCCATGAACAGACCACGAACGCAGTGCGGGCAGCCATCGGGATGCAGGAACATCTGCGGCAATACAATGTGGAGCGGGCAACGTGGCAGCAGGAGCCCATTGTCATCGGGATTGGCATGCACACCGGTCCCGTCATGCTGGGCACACTGGGCAATGACAACCGTATGGATTCCACAGTGATCGGCGATGCGGCCAATCTGGCCGCCCGGCTGGAAGGACTCACCAAATATTATGACTGCCGTATCATCATTTCGGATGATGTGCTCCGCTTGTTGGAGACGGGTCAGTTTCTGACTCGTCCCCTGGACCGCGTGGTGGTCAAGGGTCGGACCCAGTCTGTCCTGGTACACGAGGTGTTTGATGCCGACCCGGGACCGGAAAGACAGCGCAAATTGGCGTTCCTGGATGACTACCTGTCGGGTTTTGACCTGTTTCACGCACGCCATTGGCAAGAAAGCCAGCAGGCGTTTCAGGCGTGTCTGGAGCGGGATGCCAACGATGCCATGGCACGGATATATGTGGAGCGGTGTGAAGCCTTTCTGGAACAACCCCCGCCAGACGATTGGGACGGTGCGGTCACGATGCAATACAAATAGTGGCAGGGCCCTCCGGGCTACCCTATGCACACATCTTTATGCTGACAAAAAATCCGAAGCATATTGTGCAGTTATAGGGGTCCAGGGGGATTATCCCCCTGGTGGGGTCCAGGGGCGAAGCCCCTGGTGGGGTCCAGGGGCGAAGCCCCGTGAGGAACACAATATCAACACGTTGGGGGCTTTGCCCCCAAACCCCCATCGGGGAGCGTGGCAGTTCCCGGCTTCCTGCAAAAGTTGTGTGCATAGGGTAGGGTGGGGTCCAGGGGCAACACCCCAGAAAAACAAGACCCTGGGCGTAAAGTACACAACATATCAGGGCAATCGCATTTGAAAAATATTGCCGGGGTCTGGGGGCCGCCACGGCCCCCAGTGGGAGTCCAGAGGGCAAAGCCCTCTGTGGAGGGCGGGGCGAAGCCCCGATTTTGTGGTGGCTTCGCCCCCACACCCCCACCAGGAGGGGATAATCCCCTCCTGGACCTCCCTGCACGTTTGGCATTTCCTCAAATGCGATTGCCCTGCACAACATATTGCTATCGCGCATTTTTTTGATTATACTGCGCACGGTCACAATTGACACGTATCGTCATTCCTGCGCAGACGGGAATCCAGGAGGTCCAACAAGCCCAATGGATTCCCGCCTGCGCGGGAATGACGGAACAGGAAATGCCACTTATGACCGCGTGCAGTATGGCAGCCTTTTGATACCCCCATTCGGGGCTTCGCCCCGGACCCCACCAGGGGGATAATCCCCCTGGACCCCTTCATGATTTGGTCTCACATTTGCTTTAACATCCTTCGTATCCGTGACGCCAACCCGCGTTTCGTTTAGGAAAATCTTATAAAATAGAATGTTAAGGAGATGTAGCATGAATCTTTTGGGGCAACAGCAACCGTCAGGCATCCAACAGGAAGGAGTGGATTTTTCGACGGTACCTCCTGGAATCGGGATGCACAACACCGAAACCTTTTTCGCCCTTGGGGACGAGATGGAGCCACTCCAACCGGTGACCTCAGCGATTTCTGACAATACCTTGGCTCTGTTGGAGGCCCGTCTGGGTGGTCTGTCCCGGATGATCTCCGGTTTGAACGCCAAAAATGGCGCGCTGCATAAAATGATTACCGACCGTGATGAATATATTGAGCTGCTGGAACAGGAAAACGCCACCCTCCTGCAACAGGTGGAGCAGTTTGCCGTCACCCAGGGTCAGGTGATCGATGGACTGACACATATCCTGAGCCGTTTTCCCGGCGGAGAGTCGCTGGCAGAAGATGAAGCCTTCTATCTGACCGATGTCAGCCTGTTGGAAGAAACCGTCGGCAACGCTTGATGCCCGTCGCGTGATGAGGGTCTGCCCCGGAGAACGGGAATTACCCGCTTCTCCGGGGCAAGACACCTAAAAGGAAAGTTTATGGCAATAATTGTTCGCCTGTTTTGTGCGCATTGCAACCCCAACGGTTTTTATTTGCGGGATCGTCGCGCCACCGATTCTGATGTGTTGTGTGCCGTCTTGCCCTTTACCGAGCAGCGGAAACAAAAAGATCGTCGTCAGGTTACAGACCGTCGTGTTGCGGATCTTTTGCCCGAGGGCATGGCGAATCGCCGTTGTGCCGTCCAGGGACGACGTTTCCGGGATGGCTATGCCTGGTTCGAGGGGTGCATCGACGAAGCCATTCAAGCCAACTGGCACATAGAAAAGGACCGTGATGGGTCCGATCCCGACGCACCAGCCACCGTTCTTTGTCCGAAATGTCGCAGAAAAATCAGGTGATTTTTTCCAGCAACAAGGCCATTCTGGTTGGAGAATTGTCTATGAAATTTCATGAAATGGTATTTACCATCCAAATGGATCATGCCATCATAGGCGGTTTGCTGGATTCCATTGCCCGATCCAACTATAAAGACGCACGCAAAAAACTGGCTATTCTCCATCCGTTATTGGTCAACCATTTTCTGGCGGAAGGGTTTGTCCTCTACCCGTTCATGCGGAAAAAAATGATCAAAAACGATTCGTTCGGACAAACAAGACTGTTTGATGGTCTGGACAACCCTGACGTGATCGCATTAATCAAAGAGCTGGAAAAACATGATTCGGTCAGTACAGAAATTATCTCCCTCATCTCAGAATGTATGCAAGCGGGGGAAAACGTCTTTCAGGAACAGTTTGCCAGAATGGCGTCCCGGATCAGGGCACGTATCGCCTTTGAGGAAACGCGGTTATTGAGCGGTGTGGACACATCTAAAACAAAGCTGTTAAGAAAAGCAGATTTCGCCCGTTTGCGTATAGAAGATTAATATGAGGGGATGAGATGTCAAATACACGCGCAGAAGGGACCGCCCCTGTGATGGATGATCTGGTCACCTTGGATCGTCGTCATGTCTGGCACCCGTTTACCCAGGAGCAAACGGCCCCCTCTGTCACACCCATTGCCTCGGCGCGTGGAGCCACCCTGTACGGTCATGATGGCACGGCCTATCTGGATCTGATCTCCTCCTGGTGGGTGATCACCCATGGCCACGCCCACCCCAGAATCGCCCATGCCATTGCCCAGCAGGCACGCACCCTGGAACAAGTCGTCTTCGCCGGTTTTACCCATGCCCCGGCGGTTCAGTTGGCCACCGCGTTGGTGAGAAAGCTGCCCCCCGGATTGGACCGGGTCTTTTTTTCTGACAACGGCTCCACAGCAGTGGAAGTGGCCCTGAAAATGGCCCGGCAATACTGGTTCAATCAAGGCGAAAAGCGCGACCGCTTTCTGGCCTGCAAAAAGGGATACCATGGCGATACGGTGGGGGCCATGTCGGCGGGACGTTCCAGCGGCTTTTTTGAACCGTTCCGTTCCATGTTGTTTCCGGTGGATCTCCTCTCCTTTCCGGCCACCTGGGAGGGCGATACTGAAGTCGAGGCCCGGGAAAACGCCTCGCTGCGCTCCCTGGAGGACTATCTGGAACGCCACGGCCAGGAGTGCGCCGCCTTCCTGATGGAACCGATGGTCCAAGGGGCCGCCGGGATGCGCATGTGTCGACCCGTTTTTGTGCAAAAACTGGCCGCACGTTTGCGGTCGGCGGGCATCCTGCTCATTTTTGACGAAGTGATGACCGGTTTTGGTCGTACTGGACCCTTGTTCGCCTGTGAAAAGGCGGGCGTCACCCCCGATATGATCTGCCTTTCCAAAGGATTGACCGGTGGCTTTCTGCCCATGTCGGTGACCGTCTGTCGCGAGCAGATCTATGCGGCTTTCCTGGGAGAAACATTCGACCGCGCCTTTGCCCATGGCCACTCCTTTACCGCCAACCCGTTGGGGTGTGCCGCCGGTCTGGTCTCTTTGGCCCTGTTTGAGGAAGAAGGCACCCTGGAGCGGATCACCACCATAGAGGCCATCCACCGGCAACGTCTCCTGGCACTGGCTGGCCAGGATCGCGTGGAACATCCCCGCGTGATGGGCAGCATTGCCGCTTTGGATATCCAGGCGAGTGACGAGGGGTATGCTTCGCGGATTGGATTGTTTTTGCGGCAATTTTTCCTGGAACGCGGATTGTTGCTGCGTCCTCTGGGCAATACGCTGTATCTGATGCCCCCCTACTGCATCACGGCGGCTGAATTGCACCGGGCCTGGGATGGGGTGGATGCGGCGTTGCAACATCTGCCGCCCGCCCACATTGGATAGCATCCCATTACCAAGTCGTCAATACTGGCAGGGGTCCAGGGGGATTATCCCCCTGGTGGGGTCCAGGGGCAACGCCCCTGGCGGGGCTCGGGGCGGAGCCCCGGATTGGGGCATCAAAGACTTACAAGTGTAGATTTTCCCATATCCAATTGATTCCAGGCTTTTTTCTCCCCTCTCCCTCCGGGCTACCCTATGCACACATTTTTATGCTGACAAAAAATCCGAAGTATATTGTGCAGTGATAGGGGTCCAGGGGGATTATCCCCCTGGTGGGGTCCAGGGGCAACGCCCCTGGCGGGGCTCGGGGCAGAG